>JAIOTM010000449.1 GCA_021106755.1 Candidatus Cloacimonadota bacterium
GGTAAGTGGACGAAAGCCATTGAATATTACGAATGCGCTATTGAAAAATCCAAAGAGAATAACTTTCTGGAAGGTCTGTGTAAATCTTACAATAACCTCGGAGACCTCTACGAAAAACGGGGTGATTACAATCTGGCTTACGACCTCTATATCAAAGGTATTGAAATAGTTGGCGATGTACAGGATGAGATTCTGAAAGCTGAGTTGTTTGGTAATCTTGGCAGTGTGTTAACACATCTGCATAAATTTGGGGAAGCATACGGATATCTCGTTGAAACCTACGATTATTTCAAGAGTCTTAACAAACGTGATAAACTTATGATTGAAGCCTGTCACAAACAGGGATTCTATTTTATTCAGACCCGCAATTACGAAAGTGCACTCTATTATCTCAATCAGGCATTGAGTATGTCCAGAGAGATTACTAATGAATTTGAGATTGGATACTCTTTCTACCTGCTGGCACTTCTTGAAAGGAAAAATCTGGAAAAAGCGACAGAATATCTGACTCAGGCAATTGAGATTTTTGTTGAGACCAACAGCAGTTTCGAGTTAGCACAGGCGAACTACGAATTCGCTCTGATTCTACACGAGAAACAGGATTGGGAGCAAGCCCTCGAAATACTCTAAAACAATAAAAAGTTAATAAAAGAATTCGAGGCAATTAAGTTCCTCGAAAAAAACGATATGCTCATCCAGAAAATAATGAAGGAGCACGAAACAGAATTAAAAGTCTCAAAAAATCAGGAAACATTGCTCAACCAGTTCTATGAGATTACTCAGCATCTTAATCTGATTCAGGATTTTGATGTTCTCCTCGAAACCGCGTTAGACAGGCTCGTAGGTTTGTCGGAAGCAGATGGTGGAATTCTCTGTCTGTACAACAGCAGGGCAACTCCCGACTCCTGGGAGTACCAGATGTATAATAATTTCTCTACAGACGATGAAGAGCACACCGCTCTTATGGACACTGTTATAGAGACTTTTAATAAAAAGGAAGGGCTTAACCTCAAGCAACCTCATTTTGCTCCCCAGTTCAACAATATTATTACATTCCCGCTTATTATGAGAAATAATATACTGGGTGTGATTTTACTCTTCAGCAAGCATGGCTCTCACTACTTCTCTGAGAAGATGTTTAACCTGATGAACGCCCTTTGCAATCAGATTGTGGTAATTGTCGAAAACATACGCCATACTAATCTGACTAAATCTCACGCTATCATTCGGGAAGAGCTGAGTGCGACAAGTTCATACACCAATATTATTGGTAAGAGTGAGAAAATACAGGAAATTTTTCAGGTAATAGAGAAGATAAAAGATACACCTACTACAGTACTGATTGAAGGTCCCAGCGGGACAGGTAAAGAACTGATTGCCAGAGCAATCCACTATACCAGTAACAGGCGGAATAAGAAATTCATTGCTCAGTACTGCGGCGCGTTACCGGAAACCCTTCTGGAAAGCGAATTATTCGGGCATGTGAAAGGTGCTTTTACCGGAGCTGCCTATGATAAAAAAGGCTTGTTTGAGGTTGCCGATACAGGTACATTCTTTTTAGACGAAATCGCTGATATCAGTCTTTCCACTCAGGCAAAGCTATTACGTTTTCTGCAGGAAGGAGAGATTAAGCGGGTTGGCTCAACCAAGACAACCAAAGTGGACGTTCGGGTAATATGCGCGACTAATGTTTCGCTCGACGAGAGAGTAAAAATGGGCGAATTCCGTCTTGACCTCTACTATCGACTAAATGTAATAAAAATAAAGATGCCGGCATTAAAAGAGCGGAAATCTGATACTCCGCTACTCGCAATTCATTTCTTAGACAAATACAACAAGAAAATGAATAAAAAGACACTTGGAATTACAGACGAAGCAATGAAATATCTTACTAACTGCGGTTGGCCCGGCAACATCCGGCAGTTGGAAAACGAGATTGAGCGGGCAGTAACTCTTGCCGAAAACGATTCTTTCAGAAGATGTATTCAAGTACACAGAGCATACAGAAACGCTTGATTTACTTGATAAATTTACACTTAAAGATGCAGGAAAAGATTTAGAAAGACGCATGATACGTAAATCTCTTGATGATCGTGACGGAAACCAAACTCAGGCTGCAAAAGACCTGGGACTCAGCCGACAAGGACTTATTAAGAAAATAAAGCGGTATGACATCGAGAAATAATCAAATAGTCGCTACCGATTTCATCGCCTTTGATATAGAAACTACCGGACTTGTTCCGACAGAATGCGAGATTATCGAACTGGCGGCAGTGCGTTTCCATAACGGTGAAGTCGAAAGCACTTTCAATACATTTATAAAACCACAAAGCGCAGTTCCAAATTTTATTAAACAGCTTACTCATATTACCGAAAAGCAGCTTGCGGCAGGTTTGCCTGTCAGGGATGGTTTATCGCAATTAGTAGAATTTGTTGGAAATGACATACTGGTATGCCACAACGCACCCTTTGATATAGAATTTACTAATCATCATTTAGCGATAAAGGGATTACCGCGGTTAGCAAATCGTTGCTACGATACGTTGGAAATATCCCGTTGTTATTTACCATTTGTTGCCAATCACAAGTTGCAAACTATGTGCGAGCGGTTTGCTATCCCGCTTGAAGGTGCTCACCGGGCTTATGTGGACGCTGAAGCCACAGGTAAACTGCTTTTACACTTACAGGCATATATTCTTGATAATATACCATTACAACTCAACGGAAAGCTATCAGTACTTGTACAGCATGCGGAATTATTCAGCGATTTTGGTCTTTTTCTCAACGAAGTATTAGAGCATCAGCGGAAAGTTGCTCTCCTTACTAACTACTCCAAAACCTTACAGGAAGCTCCCATAAACAGCATTGAAGCTGATTCAGGTGGGTGGAACACGCTTAGTATGGATGAGGTGTTTGGCGAGACAGGGAAATTCAGCGAGACTTTTTCCGCTTACGAGATTCGGCAGGGACAAATTGATATGGCGGTAGCGGTAGAGCAGGCTTTTGAAGATAAATCGACTTTGCTTGTGGAAGCTGGTACAGGAGTGGGAAAATCGTTTGCTTACATGGTTCCCGCCTTGCAATATTCACTTCAAACAGGTAACCGTGTAGTTGTTACCACCAACACCAAGAACCTGCAGGAGCAACTCTTTTTCAAGGATATTCCCGCCCTCAAAGAGTGTCTATCTATACCGGTAAAAGCAGTAATGCTGAAAGGAAGAGATAACTATATCTGCCAGCGACGATGGGAAGAACTTGATTTCCAGAAGCAACTTACCCCTATAGAAGCTGCTCAGATGATGCGGATTGTAGTTTGGCAGCATTTTACTAACACTGGTGACATTACCGAAAACACATCCACCGGAAAGTATGGTGGATTATGGCGAAAAATTGCCGCTGACAGACATTTTTGTCTTGGCAATAAGTGCGGTTTCTACGGCAATTGCTACCTTATGCGCGTCCGAAGAAAAGCTATAGACGCGAATCTTGTGGTGGTTAACCACGCCCTTATGCTTGCCGATTTAATGAATGAAAACAACACCCTTGGAGATTATAGCCACCTTGTAATTGACGAAGCACATCATTTGCCCGAAGCAGTCAGTAACCACATGGGCATTTCTATAGGATATACCGATGTCAATGGATTGTTAAACTCTATATATTCCAAGCGGATTCAGTTTATGGGCGGAATGATGATAGCACTGAAGACCGCGGTTATAAAAAGTATGGTGGATAACGTAACAGAGCAACGGCTTCTCAACACTATTGAAGAACTGATGTCTCTTGTGGAAGATAAGCGGAAAGTAATCGCAGCTATTTTTACGCGTCTTGGTAAACTCGTTGAGCAACAGGGAGACTGGAACAAGTTGCGTATTCGACCAAACAGTAGTCCAGAGCGGTTCAAAGAAGATATTCTGCTTTTGGCACAGCTTCTTACAAACTTTCATAATGGCTTGCGAGACATGCGGGATGTGGTTGCCGGAATAAGCGCGGATGTTTTCCCCAATCATGATATTCAACTTCAAAGGTTAGAAGGTTTAGCAGGTCGTTGCAAGGAACTCAGCGAAAGTGTTCTGGCATTCGCGGATATAGATTTTAATAATGCCGCAGTCTGGGTCTCATGTTTCAAGACAAAAGAGTACCCTAACGGAATGTTGAATCTTGCTCCGCTTAACGTGGACGAGCAACTTCAAAAGTTATTGTATCCGAAAATGGATTCGCTGATTATGACTTCCGCGACTCTCGCTCTCAGGGGCAAGTTCCGGTTTTTTACAGACCGCATTGGTCTTGATGAAGAAGATATTCGCGAAGTAATTGTAGATTCTCCCTTTGATTATGGGACTCAAAGCCGGGCAATTGTACCGACTTTTCTGCCGGACACAATGGATCAGTTTTTTCCCAACCAGGCGGGAAACGTTCTTCTGGAATTAGTCTCAACAAACCGGATAGGCACAATGGTACTGTTCACTTCTTACGGGTCGATGAACACAATCTATGACAGATTATCGCAACCATTATTCGAGAGGGACATACCCTTGTTTATACAGAACAAGCTATACAGTCGCACAATGTTGTTGAACGAATTCCGGGAAAAAGGGAAGGCTGTACTACTGGGAACCAGTTCGTTTTGGGAAGGAGTGGATATTCCCGGCGAGGCGTTACAACTACTTGTTTTGTACAAATTGCCGTTCGCTGTTCCTTCCGACCCGGTAGTTGAAGCGATTCACGAGAAGTTAGAGCGTGAGAAGAAAAACTCTTTCATGCACTATACTCTGCCTATGGCTCTGCTGAAGTATAAGCAAGGATTTGGTCGGTTAATCCGAACCAAAGAAGACCGCGGAGTTGTTCTTATTCTCGATAAAAGAGTAACAACAAAACGCTATGGAAAGTATTTCGAAGAAGTGATTCCCGCAAAAACTTGTCGCATTGATGATGAAGTGCAATTAATTGATACCGTTACCAGTTTCTTTAAATTGTAACACTCAGATTAGTGCCCATATCTTACCGCACAATAAGAGATTAAAGCATACAAGCATATTTTCTTAAAATCCTCGTACTACATTTTTACTTACTGCAATAAAATAATTTATGGACAATATTGAGTTAGTTGTTCAGATTTGCACAAGGAGTTGATATGAAGATTATTGCAATTGCCGTGCTTCTGATTGCCCTCGCTATGGTTCTTGTTACTTGCAGTACTATTATTCCCTGTGTCCATCTGCTGAATGAAGATGAAGCCGCACATGGTTTAGCGGCTTTGCAGGCTCTTGATACTGGAAAAGAAAATGTTGTAGTAGCTCCCCATCTCTCTTTGACAACGAGGAGTGTTTCAGAAGGCTGGCAGGATACTGATATAGATATTCAAATCGCACTGTGGTTACCAACTGAAATAACAATCAAAGAACAGGTTTTCCGCAAACTTACCGCTCGCGGTATAGATGTCCACTCTGTAAATCCATTCTCGAAACAAGACCGTGTCGCCGCCACCAGGTGGCTCAGACAACAAATGGGAGTACCTCTTCATACTCCTCCGGTGGAGTTATTTCCCGATTATTGTCTCAACATTGCCGCAACTGAAAAATATTCTGTCAACTTCCGGGATAACGGTACAGTTTACAAGGGATTATTTAATAACCAGCTTTGCCCTATGATACGATTTAACAAGCAACAATTGCTCTGGCAGGAAACAACCTATTTCGAGGCTGTACTGTTACAGGTAAGCAAAGAACAAAGCCTTTGCCTGATTCTTCCTAAATCTGGATATTCGCCCGATATTTTTGTACAGAATCTCAATCCTGATATTTTGCAACACTGGTTAGAACAATTTACTCTACGGAAGTTAGTTATTGATCTGCCTGCGTGGGAAACAAGCGGTATCTCTCTCTTTAATCTTCAGGATACAGGTTTAACGGAAGAGCTAACTGATAAAGACCTGCAACCCGGTAAAGGCGTGTATGGCTATAGTTTGAGTTTTCAGGCTGATACCTCTTCCGGAGGGAAAGAATCAACATTATGCGATATAGCGTTTTCGCACCCATTTCTCTTCGTGCTTATGGAAAAAGGTCATCTCGAAATGTTAGGCGTTTGCCGGAAGATTTAATCTATTTACCAGATACCAGTTATGAGAAAAACGTTTCTTCTTTAATCTTAAATAATTACGGGTTATAATCCGGGAATAATATACCGATTTCTCTTTTCGCGCTCTCCAATGAATCAGACGCGTGTACCGCGTTTCGTCTCAGAGTCTCACCAAATAATTTCCGAATCGTTCCGTCATGAGCATCGGCAGGATCGGTAGCTCCTATTAACTCTCTCAACTCCTGAATGCTGTCGTCTTTGCGGACAATACAGGCAACGGTTTTCGCTGACATCATAAATTCAATCAGGTCTTCAAAAAAGTACTTATCTTTGTGAACAGAGTAAAAGGCTTCCGCGAGAAAGCGGGTCATCTTGAGCATACGCAGTTCATCGACTATGAAACCTGCTTCCTCCAACAGTTTCAGGATAGCCCCTATGTGGTTTTTAGCAGTAGCGTTTGGCTTAATCAGGAGGAGTGTCGAGTTAAGCATCTACAGACCAACGGTTTCGTAGTAATCCATAGCTGCGACTTTGATTGATACATCGCGGTTGAGCGACTCGCTCATCTCCAGCTTGTGCTGAAGCATTCTTGTCCATAAATCGTAAACATCTTTTTGCTTAATATCTTCGCCAATCATTTGTTTCAGCAAATCTACGTAGAATGTTTCGCGGTTATTCTCGATAAAAGTGACAACATACTTCATCGTGCTGGCACTGATTTCGTAAGTTCTGTACCGTGCGTCTATTACAACAATTCCTTGTTTCAACAAACTGTCGAAGTTTATATGCCAGCCAGCGGTTTCAATTTTATTATTCATTAGATCTCCTTTGAATCACGACTAAACTACAAAAATAGTTTTCGGTACTTTTTTGGCAAATAAAAACTCAGGAATATTTGATTTTTACTTGATGAAAGTTTCTACTTAATCCAGCTTTACCATACCTGTTAGTGAATTAGAAACAGAGTATCCAGAAACTTACGGCGCACATCTTCTGTCTCATCGAAAACGATTTCGGCTACTAAGCTTATTAACGGGATATGCAGGTTGAACTGAGCCAGCTTCCGAATAGTTTTCGCCATGGAAACACCTTCAACAACCATGCCTACTTCTTTCAGAGCTTCTTCGCGTGTTTTTCCCTCAGCCAACAGTTTCCCAAATCTCCGGTTGCGACTGTTCTCAGACAAACAGGTGGTTATCAAATCACCCATTCCGGCGATACCGTAAACGGTTTTGGTCTGTACACCGAGAAATTCCAGCACGGTAGTGAATTCCCGTAGCCCAAATGTCATAATCAGCCCGAAAATATTTGTGCTGTAACCCAGACCATCAGCAATTCCAACCGCGATTGCTATCAAACCCTTGAGAGAGGCGCATAGTTCTATCCCTTTAACATCCCGGCTGAACTCAAAATAGAGCAAATCATTTGTGAGTACTTGCTGCAACTGGAAAAGCAACGCAACCTCATTAGAAGCGAGAACAGCCTTTGCCGGAAGCCCCTGCTTTATCTCAGAAGCTATTGTAGGACCAGATAACACCGCGAAACGCACATCGGGAAGAGTGCCCAGCACAATCTCTCGCATGGTTGAAAGAGTCGTATGCTTTACGCCCTTCGATACGTTGAGAATGATATTTTCCTTCACGCCACGCTCTTTAAGCTCGCCTACCAACGAACTTATCCGCCGCGAGGGAATGGCTATCAATATTAAATCATCGGCTAGAATTTTACGGGAATATTTCGGCTCAATAATAATTGATTTGCCCCGATAATCTGAGCCTAAACTCAGAAGCTCTTTATGCTTTGGTCGCAATGCCTGAGTCTCCGCTTCGTCAAGTGTCCAGAGGATAACTTCGTTCTTTGCCGCGAAAAGGGCACCAAGTGTACTACCCCAGTTTCCGGCACCAATAACTATAATCCGCATAATACCTCCATTGAAATACGTATCATAAGGAACAACACAGACAGTAAAGTTTTTCTTTTATTTTTTTTCTTTTCAGCAAATAGAAATTGACTGATAATCCCCTCTGCCACAATATTCGCAAAGACTTCAAAGGTGGAGAACTGACTAAAAAGCCGAAAGGGGAATCTGATGAGTGCCAGAATTGAATTACTGAAAGGGGATATTACCCGATGCGGTACAGACGCGATTGTTAATGCCGCGAATAACTCGCTGCTCGGTGGCGGCGGGGTGGACGGTGCGATTCACCGGGCTGCCGGTCCCGAGTTATTTACGTACAACAAAAAACTGCATGGCTGTGAAACAGGACAGGCGAAAATAAGCCCCGGTTTCTGGCTGTTAGCAAAGCACGTGATTTCCACAGTTGGTCCGGTATGGCAAGGTGGTGATAACAACGAAGACGCTCTCCTCGCCAACTGCTACAGCAATTGCCTGAAACTTGCCCGCGAAAACAGATTGAAGTCCATAGCCTTCCCGGCAATAAGCACTGGCGTTTATGCGTTTCCGATAGAACGCGCGGCAGCTATTGCAGTTAAAACTGTCCGCGATGTCACCGCCATAAACCCGGAAATCCAGCGGGTAGTGTTTGTGTGCTTTAATGATAAGGCTATGGAAGTTTATAAAGAGTTGCTGGGGTGACCGTAATATAGTAATCCGCTAAGAACTTTATCGATAACACGTTTTCTGTAAACATGATTACTATTTCGTCTATCCTAATACCAAATCGTTATCATACAAAGCCATTCATGAGTGCGTGTTTTCATTTTATGCACTGCGACAGTGCGCGTTTTTGCTATACGCACTGATTTTGACTGAATCAGTGCATCTTAGCTGTTTATTAACACCTCAAATAATGCTCTATTGATGTAGATGGTTTCTCTTCCGATTTTCTCACTCTGTAAAATCCCGATTTTTTCAAGTTCTCTGAGGTATTTTGAAGCAATATTTCTAGAAGCAATACTGTTTTCTACGAGGTCGGCTATCTTAGTATAAACTTTTGAAAATAGTATTTCAATTAACTCTTTCGAGTAAATAGCAGGCTTTTCAGTTTTGACTTTTTCAGTAAAGTCGTCAAATATGGTGATGATATTCTGGCTTGTTGCAAGTGTCTTCAAAGATGTTTTCTCTATTGCAACCAGCATAAACATTATCCATTCTTCCCAATTATCATCTGCTGTAACGCTTCTCAGGAGTTTGTAGTATTCCGATTTGTTTTTTATGATGTAGCTACTCAAATATAAAAAAGGTTCTCTGAGCAAATCTTTTAAAACAAGATATAAGACATTGATTATTCTTCCTGTTCTCCCGTTTCCATCATAAAATGGATGAATCGCTTCAAATTGATAATGAAGCATTGCAAGTTTAATCAGAGGGTCTATTTCGTTATCATCGTTATTGAGAAAATCTTCCAGATTTTTCATAAGTCTGAGAATATCGGTATGATTATCTGGCGGAGTGTACATTACTTCTCCGGTTTTATCATTTGCTAATTTTGTTCCGGGAAGCTTTCTAAGACCTACTTTATTATGTTCAAATTCCTGCTGAATTTGTTTAATCATATTGATGGAAAGAAAGCCTTTAGTCTGAATCATCTCAAATCCCATGAATAAGGCTTTTCGATAGTCAAGCACTTCTTGTGTGTGTGGTTGAATATGCGGTCTTTTCAAAGAAATTGCTTTATAAAGCTTGTCGTGAGTTGTGATAATATTCTCAATTTCAGAGCTGTCTTTTGCTTCCTGAAGAACAATGGAATTCAACAGAATGTTTTTATTGGGAAGCCTTTCCGAATATCCTTTCAATTCCGCGAGAATTTTGTGAGTTTTTACCAACTGTTTAAAAACCAATTCATTGCTGAATGATTTATCAGGGGGCAAAAAAGCTAAATCGTTATTGGCTGTTTCCGGATTGAATTTCTGGTTCATAAAACTTCCTTTTATAGATTTATACTTTTTGCCTTGATACAACTACTAAAAGATGAAGGCAATGTTTTTTTTGTCTTTGTACAAAAAAACTCGTAGCTATCACCAAAGTATCGAAGATGAGACTGTTCACTCTAACTCCTTTTCTTTCCGTATAGACATTTAGAAGTTGATAGACCAAGTGCACATCAAGTTCAAAAAATCATTAAACCCTCAGCTTGACATTTTTTCACCACATACTTAACCAA
>JAIOTM010000424.1 GCA_021106755.1 Candidatus Cloacimonadota bacterium
AACTTCACGCGGCAGACGCTTATGTGTTGATGGGTTCTGTCTGGATGGGTAATCCAAAAGTGCAACGAATTTATTTGGAGAGCTTAAAGAAAAAACCACGGTTGTTCTCATGAGTATGGAAACACCGAATGACTTCTGGAAAGCTGAAGGATTTTCTACAATTACAGCAGCATCCGAACTATCTAATATCCCGGATGTAATTGCACGTATTCAAGCGGAATTTGGAAAGGTATTAGAGTAGATATTTGATTAAAGTATCATAAGATTGTAACGAAGTATCCCTTATTCTGTGACAAGCTTGTGCATAAGTATCCCTTACTTTGTGACAAAATTGTGCATAAGTATCCCTTATTCTATGACAATATAATGCAAATATATCCCTTATATTATGACAAACAATGTTTGATAATACCCCTATTTTGATACATAATTAAGCATATAATACCCTTATTATGAGAAAACACTTGACGTAATATATGCGTAAGCACATGTTGCTACAGGAGGTGGTAATGATTAAGCGTAATGCTCTTGCCGGACTGTCTGCATGGAGAAAATCAGCTAATCGAAAGCCATTGATTATCCGAGGAGCACGGCAGGTTGGGAAATCAACGTTAGTGGAGATGTTCGCGAAGCAGTTCCGGCAATTTATCTATCTGAATCTTGATACAATCGAAGACAGAGAACTATTTGCCGAAGAACGTCCTTTCAAGCAGATTATTGATGCAATCTTTTTCAGTCGTAACGCGGCGAAGGATTACAAAAACACGCTACTCTTTATCGATGAGATTCAAAGTTCTCCATTCGCTATGAAGCAATTGCGTTATTTCTACGAAAAAGCCCCGAAATTGGCAGTAATCGCGGCGGGTTCGCTTTTCGAAGCGGTTGTTCGGGATTTCAGCGGTAGCTTTCCTGTGGGGCGAGTGGAATTTATGTATCTGCATCCGCTATCTTTCAGCGAATACCTGACTGCGATAAATGAGCCGTTGACGCTGGAAAGTTACAATAGTACGCCCGTGCCTGTATATGCTCATCAGAAACTTCTCAGTTTGTATCATGAATTCACCCTGTTGGGAGGTTTCCCGGAAATCGTAAATCATTGGGTACAGCACCGTGACTTATCCGCGTTGCAGAAAATCTATCAGGCATTGCAGGAATCATACATGAATGATATTGAGAAGTACGCTTCCAACGACACGGTTCGCCAAATGATTTCCCGCATACTGCACCTTGTTCCATTCTATTCGGGTCAGCGTATAACGATGAATAACTTCGGGCAATCAGGTTATTCGGGACGGGAAGTAAAAAACGTGTTGGATGTTCTGCAAAACTCTATGCTGATACAGATTATATATCCCTCCACGAGAACAGAGATGCCCTTAGAACCAGATTTTCGCAAAGCGCCTCGCTTACAGTTTATTGATACCGGATTGATGAACTACAGAATGGGGATTCAGGATAGCTATTTCTCTCTCGATAATCTCAGCGATATTTACAAAGGAAAAATTCTCGAACATCAAATTGGTTGCGCGCTGATTAACAGGGATACTAATTATCTGGGAAATATTCGCTTCTGGGTAAGACACAAAAACCAGTCACATGCGGAAATTGATTTTTTATTGCAACATAAGGGTGAATTACTGCCTGTTGAAGTGAAGTCAGGCAAGAGCGGTAGATTGAGATCATTACATTCGTTTATGGATAGGAGTTCCGTAAAATACGCTGTGCGGCTATGGAACAAGCCAGTAAAAAATGACGAAGTCAGAACAATCAGCGGGAAACGCTTTGTACTGATAAACCTGCCGTATTACCTCGCGGAACAGATAGAAAAGCACTACGAATGGGCGTTGTCACAAGTAGTGGCACCTCTTAATACAACCGCAACCGACTAATTTCGTGCTCTTCGCGCGTATATAGCGCAATCTCCGAACTTTTCGGAGATAGTATTTTCTTCAAAACAGCCAACACAGGCTGCTCGGTGTAGAAATGACCAGCGTCAATAAGTGGGAGAGGGCTTTCTAAAATAGCGTGGTAAGTAAAATCACCTGATATATAGACTTCCGCACTCTTTGCCTGATTGATGAACGACGAACCTGAGCCACCACAAACAGCAACGGATTTCACTATTGTTTCTAATGATTTATCACTTAGCCACAGCTTAACAAATGGTGCTCCCAATTGCTGTTTCGTGTATTGAGCTAACTTTTTCAATGACATTGCCTGTGGAAGCTGCCCAATATAGCCCATTCCACGGCTTTTTTGCTTCAGCGGATAGACAGCATAAACCGGAGTTTCGTAAGGGTGTGTTGCTATGACAGTTTCAATAACTTTATCCAGATTCGTGGAATCGGCAAAGAACTCCAGTTTTATCTCGTGAACTTTTTCTAATTTATTGATACTACCAACCGTGGGATTACTCCCCTCCGAGGGTTTGAACTGACCATCAACAGGATATGTATTGCAACAGTTTCCATAACTGCCGATTGTTCCTGCACCTGCCTGAAAAACCGCTTCCGTGATTCTCTCCAACGACTCTTCGGGACAATACACAGCTATTTGATAGACATTAACCGAAAAACTGTGCAATAACGGAGTCAGGTTAACTAAACCAAGC
>JAIOTM010000213.1 GCA_021106755.1 Candidatus Cloacimonadota bacterium
GCGAATGAAGTATTTTAACATCATAGGAATGCTCAGAAAAGTTGGCGAAAGCTGTTTGACTTGACAGATAAGTTGTTTCTGTATCATATTGAAATAGTAAGTAACGTCGATTATGTAAAATTCTAATCGCAACCCGGAGGTAAAATTGGAAGCAATTGCTGAGTTACGTGGATTAAAAAATGAACCAAAGCAATTATTTAGAAAGCTATATAAGATGAAGTATGGTGATTTTGAAAACAATGAAGTTGCCTTTAATGATTTAATACTCGAACTTAATATTGAGCATAATTTTGATTTCTGTAAGCTTGGATTGGAAGCAATTCAAAGCGGATATAACTGTTTTCCCGTTGCTCATATTGTCTCAGAGAGTTTCGGAAAGTTCAAATTGGAAATACAATCAGTTTTAGATTTGTTCAAAAAATTGAATGATGAAATGAAGAATGATATGGCAAGCAATACCCAATATGAACTTTCAACTTCATTAGCAAAGAATAATCCTATTTTTGCAGTCCAATTTCTAAAAAAATGTGCTGAAATTGAAGACGACTTTGTTGTTGGTCATATTTCAACCATATACAAAGAGTTCTCATTAAATGACTTTTCAGCAATACATTGTGATATTATGAATCGCTTACAGACATACGATGGTATCTTTTTCTGGAGTTTGATTAATACGTTAGGAATCTTGAATTACGAAAATCATAATCATGAGTTAGATATTTCTGTGGAATTTTTAATAAAGGCTATAAAACAGACAAATCATAGCGAGTTACATTACATAGCGTTTTCATTAATTAGATTGTATGAGTTCTCTAACAATGTAACTGAACATATTCTCGGCTTAAAGAACAGAAACATACCTGATGTAGATTTTCACATCTCAAACTTCTTATTTCGAAATGCAAAGAAAATCATTGATGGGACCTGGTTTGACTCAATACTATTAAAGTTCTGCAATACAAAAGATTCACATCAGGGAATAACAAATAACTTAGACTCTGTATTACAACAAGTAATTGAAAAGGGAAAAAATGATCTCTTTCTAAGTTTTTTTCTTAAATGGTATGAACAACCAGATCGAGATATAAAAGAACACAACATAAGAAAGGAGTTCCCTTTAACAATAGCTACATTGTTTAAACAAGAACAACTTCTAAGTCAAATAATCACAAGATTTTTTAATCATGATAATTTTATTTTTCATGATGTTGCTTCTCAAATATTGACAATGGAGCTACATCAAGAGAATCAAAAATTTCATTTGGATGTTGAATATCTGTCTTCGTTAACAGATGAGGATTATCGTTATATTTGCAGAAAAATCCTTGGACATTTATTTGATACAAAGGTAATATGTTCTCTTCTTTTTTCCTCTTTGTCAATTTCAGGTATAAGTAAAAGTTTTTATCTAACACTTACGGGAACATTTTTAGAATTGTTAGCAAAAGATGATCCTCATCATACTAAAGATTTTGCAGAAGAAAGGTTGAAAGATGAACAAAACAATGTTTTACAGAAGAAGCTATGCCAAAACATTCTATCTATAATAAGCCAAAACAGTCAGCAATTGAATCAATTACCAAGACACAAAGAATTTGATTTGCCATTTAAATATTCGTTGCAAATTGAGAAGGAGAAAAACAAAGAAATGAGTAAATCTCTGGAAAATAGCAGAGAACAATCAATTTTTGCTTTAGTAATGAAAACTACTCCTATAAAATTTGGCAAAGGATGTTTTTCTTTCCAAAACGAAGTAGAACGTTATTCTGAGCCAACTTATATGAGCGAGTTTAGTCATACTATTACAATACCAATTTCTGAAGTATGTTATCCTGTTTATTCCGCATACCAACGTTTTAGATTCATTTTCATCTCAAGGAGTGATTGATGAAACTTGTAATTAAGGAATATTTGACCCTTTTAAAAGAATCAGATGAACTTGATGCCTTGCTTCCAGATTTATTATTATCAATGGGGTTAGAACCATTTATTTACCCACAGAAGGGAACTCGACAATATGGCGTTGATCTAGCTGCTAGAGGGATATATGACGAAGATGATACATTATTATTATTTACAATCAAGCAAGGAAATATAAATCGAAGTGAATGGGACAGAACATCACAAGGGGTTAAAGACTCATTGGACGAGATATTGGATGTTTTTCTTCAGCTACATATTCGAGATGAGCACAAACATTTAAAAAAGAAAATTGTATTGTGTACTGGTGGCATTCTTGAAAGTAGTGTTGATACTAATTGGACAGGATACACAAATCGTAATCAAATTGAAGGAGAACGCGAGTACGAGTTCTGGGGCGGTGATAAACTATCAATTCTTATTGAAAAACATATGCTTAACGAAAATCTTTTCTCACCTGACATTAGATCAAAATTTCGGCGAACGCTAGTAAAATTGGATGATTCTGATTATGATTTTAGAGACTATTATGAATTGTTGAATCAATTGCTCTTGGCGATTGAATTCAAAGATTTTGAAACTCAATCAACTAGGAAAAAAGTAAGGAAAATATTTCGTTCAATTGACTTATCCCTAAATATCGTATTCTATTGGGCTAAACAGGGAAACAATCTAAAACCAGCTCTTTACTGTGCCGAAAGAACATTGTTAACTTCTTGGGAGTTTACCAGGAAGAACGAGTTAATTGATAAGGAGTGGTTCCTGGATTCTCTAATTAGGATAAAAGTGACTTTCGAGAAAATTTACTATTTCTATTTTGAAAAGATTAAGGGTAATTGCCTTGTTCTAAATGGCTTTTCGCGACACCATTCAAACTTCCCTTTAGTAAGTTTAAATATCTTTGAGCAACTTGGCATACTTACAAATTTTGGACTGTGTCTTCTTTTTACTCCTACTGATTCAAATCAGATACGAGAAACTGAACTTAGAGCGGAATATATAGAATATACTTACATGTCGTTGAAATCCATGATAAATAAGAATAAAGCACTATTAAATCCAGTATATGATAATCATATTATTGAGATTTCATCGACAATCTATTTTTTGGCAGAATTAAAAGAGTTTGAATTCATAAGAGGGTGGATATCCGATTTGACTGGACATATTTGGTTTGCTTACAAATATTATGGTAAATATTTCCCAATTGATAGTGATTCTTTTGATGATTTAGTTTCACTGAATATATCCAGTACCGTTAGAAAAGAAGATATGTTTACAATGTCTTCATTGATACCGATTCTCAGTCAATGGTGCATTATGCTTAATTTTCAAGAGGAATATGAAGAAATTCGAGGACGTGCAAATGATACTTTTAAAGATAGTATATTCCAAATATTTTATCCTGATGAGAAAACTGATCAAGTACTCTATACAGAAAATGCAGGAAGGAAATCCGGATTAGCCGAAGCACCAATTGAGTTAGTTCCATTTGAAGAAATGAAAAGAAGAATAATGATGGTTAAGGAAAAGGCTATTACATTTAAGGATGTCTCAGCGAATGTATTGATGCCAATCATTCCATTCGTAGCTTTCAGGCATTTCAGAACACCAATGTTTCCAATGTACTGGCAAAATCTCAAAAGTACAACATCGAACACCGAGAATTAATCAATTGGTTGGATTCCATTCTTCAAGGAAAAAAATATTGAAGTAGTAGAAGAAAATCTCAGAGGTCTCGATCCAATAGCATTTTTATCTTGACAACTCACAAATTTTCCTCATGATAATTCTATCTTCTGTTAGTTGGAGTTCTTTTGTTATTCAACAGTGCAGTCTTTTTCATATTTTTCGGTATCTTTTTCGTGTTATATTTTTTAACGCGAGGAAAATTACGCCTTTTCGTAATGTTAGTATCCAGTTATGTTTTCTATGGCTGGTGGGACTGGCGATTTCTCTCACTCATAGCCATTTCGACTCTGGTTGATTATTGGGCAGGCAGGAATATGGCTCGTACCGACGAAGTGCGTAAACGAAAGTTGCTCTTATTACTCAGTCTGACATTGAATCTCGGTCTGTTAGGTTTTTTCAAATATTTCAATTTTTTTATCGAATCCACGGCAGAATTTTTAACTCTTTTCGGTATGCGGGCGAATCTGCCTACTCTTCGCATAATTCTGCCTGTGGGAATATCATTTTACACGTTCCAAACCCTGAGCTATACAATCGATATTTACCGTCACCAGCTTGAACCGGAAAAATCTTTGTTGCGATTCGCGGTTTTTGTCGCGTTTTTTCCACAACTTGTGGCAGGCCCTATCGTTCGAGCCAGACTGCTTCTACCTCAGCTTCGCGTAGATAATCATTTCGACTGGAATCGTCTGCAACAGGGAGTAACCCTCGTTATCTGGGGCTATTTCCTTAAAGTCGGGCTTGCAGATTCAGTTGCCGTACTTGTTGACGCGGTTTACGGTCAACCCAGGCTGTTTTTCTCCTCAGCACTCATAACTGGCACAGTTTTCTACGCTTTCCAGATATATGGTGATTTCTGCGGTTATTCAAGCATTGCTATCGGTATTGCCCGGATGTTGGGCTTTGATTTCGGTATAAATTTTAATAAACCATACTTCGCTGTATCCTTCAGTGATTTCTGGAAACGCTGGCATATTTCTTTATCATCCTGGCTTCGCGACTATCTCTACATTCCTCTCGGTGGAAACCGGAGCGGAAAATGGAAGACTTACCGTAATCTGATGCTTACCATGCTACTGGGCGGTTTGTGGCATGGTGCGGCTATGCGTTTTATAATCTGGGGAGGTTTGCACGGCATTTTCCTTGTAGTTCAGCGATTGTCGCAGAAACCCTCTCAATGGCTGTATGAGCGTGTATTTATACCAAAAATCATCAGAAAAGCGATAGCAATTCCATTAGTATTCGCACTGGTTTGTATCACATGGATTTTCTTTCGGGCAGGCAATCTCAGTGAAGCGATGCTTATCCTCAGAAAGGTATTTCGGCTTAATGAATTCTCACTACTTACTCTTCCTCCAAAGATTGATGTCCTCAAGGGTTCTCTCTTAATCGCGTTTGTAATAGTAGTGGACTGGTTAGATGAACACTACGATTTCTTTAGCCGTCTTCCTTCAAAACCATGGCTATATGTATCGTTTTTAAGTTTGGTTCTGTGGCTGACCTTCTTTTTTGGCAACTTCTTCGCGAATGCTTTCATATACTTCGTCTTTTAGGATGCTGACATGAAAAATACGCGTCCTGTTCTTTCACTTCTTGTCCTTCTGCTCTTCTTCTTTATAGGTGACAGAATGATTGGTTATGTTTTCAACTATCTCTTTATGCGAAGCAATTTTCGATACGCTACTATATATAAATCTGAGGGATTGAATTACGATGTTCTAATCTTTGGTAATTCGCGGGGGCGGTCGTACTATGCCCCATACATGGAAGAGAAGCTTGGTCTTACTTGTTATAATCTTTCTTACAATCGTTTAAGAATCCCGTTTATCAATCTCGTTTTTAACGACTACCTTGAAAAAAATGTTCCTCCAAAATTGATTATTGTCGAAATCCACTCCCTGATGGGCTATCTTGATGGTCACCTCAGCGTAATCAAGATTTTCTACGATATGTCTGAGCGA
Organism: Candidatus Cloacimonadota bacterium; assembly: GCA_021106755.1. Taxonomy (GTDB): domain Bacteria; phylum Cloacimonadota; class Cloacimonadia; order Cloacimonadales; family JAIOQZ01; genus JAIOTM01. Next base: position 5,574 of record JAIOTM010000213.1, read on the forward strand.
ATGCGGAAACATCTCGCTACTTATAACCACAAGGAGTGGCAGTTAAGCCGATTATCCCGTGTCTATCGCTATAATGGCGAGTTTCTGATTAGGGCATTGCTCTCTGGCAAAAGCGACCAGTATTGGATGATTCAGGGGAAAGCCAGTCAGGCTGTAATTGAGAGCGTATTATCAAAGAAAGACAGGAAGTTGAACCCACCATCCGGGCGCGCTTTACAGGAAGCCAAAGCCTTCATGGAAACAGCTAACGCTTATGGTTGCGAAGTACGGTTTGTTTACAATCCAAACATGCCCGGCTTTTATCAGGAAGGCATTGTTGATAAGTACATTGCATCTTTGCAGAAAACCACTGGAAAGGTATGGGACTACTCTGATTTGTTTCAGGACTTCACTCTCTTCAGAGACGACCTTCATATAAACATTGAAGGTTGCTACGAACTCATCGATCAGCAAATTGCGGACGGCTTCTATTTTCCATTCTTTGAGCAGAGAGAAGAGCAAAACGGGGAGTGAAGTAACATTGAAGGATGATTAACTGGGTTTAGAGTTATATTGAGGGGCAATTATTCCATAATTCCGATAAAAAATGCAATAAGGCATTTTCACTTGACAACTATCGGCATCTTATCCAGATAAGCTCATTTTTTGAACGTTGGAGTCTTTTTGTTATTTAATAGCTCAGTCTTTTTTATATTTTTTGGAATCTTCTTCGTATTGTATTTTCTCACACGAGGAAAACTTCGACTTGGGGTCATGTTGGTATCCAGTTATGTTTTCTATGGCTGGTGGGACTGGAGATTCCTATCTCTCATTGCCCTATCGACTTTAGTGAATTTCTGGGCTGGCAAGTACATGGCGCGTTCTAACGACAATCGGGTACGAAATCGATTATTGTTATTGAGCCTTGGGCTATGTCTTGGGTTGCTTGGTTTTTTCAAATATTATAATTTCTTTATCGATTCAACGGCAGCGTTTTTATCCATTTTCGGAATGAAAGCGAATCTGCCTACTTTGCGCATTATTCTGCCTGTGGGTATCTCCTTCTACACATTTCAGACACTGAGCTATACATTAGATATTTACCGTCGTAACTTCGAACCTGAAGAATCGCTTTTACGTTTTGCTGTATTTGTCTCTTTCTTTCCCCAGCTTGTGGCAGGTCCAATTGTTCGAGCCAGCTTGTTCCTTCCTCAACTTCGAAAAGACCACAGCTTCAACTGGAACGGCTTTATGCAGGGGATAACGTTAATTGTCTGGGGGTACTTCCTAAAAGTTGGGGTGGCTGATTCAATTGCTCTTGTTGTTGATATTTGCTATGCCAAACCTGAAATGTACACTTCAGCGGCTCTCATTACCAGCACTATCTTTTACGCGTTTCAGATATATGGAGACTTTTGCGGATATTCCAGTATCGCTATCGGAATAGCTAAAATGCTGGGAT
>JAIOTM010000307.1 GCA_021106755.1 Candidatus Cloacimonadota bacterium
AACCGGGAAAAAACTGATAATCAAAGAATCCATCCCGGATGTAATTGAACTTATTGTCGAATTTAAAAGCAAAGCACTCCGAAACTGGGAGTTGTCGCGAACTAAAGAAACTCAATAAGGGTTAAAGTATGGATCTAGCAACTATCATCGGTCTTGGTCTCGCAATGCTTCTGGTGTCTGTGCGAATCATTCTGTCAGGAATGTTAGCGGCGTTTCTTGGCACCGGCTCTGTAATGATTGTTGTAGGGGGAGCTACCGCCGCGACTATTGCTTCCTATCCTCTGAGCGACATCATTGGAGCTGGCAAAGTAGTAAAAAACGCGTTCTTCGAGTCCACCGAAGATGTAGTTTCAAAAATCGATACGCTGATAGACCTCGGTGAAAAAGCCCGTCGGGAAGGTATCCTTGCCCTTGAACGAGAACTTAAAGGCATTGATGATGATTTCATGAGCAAAGCAATTCAACTCGCTGTTGATGGAAACGAAGTTGAGGTTATCGAAAATGTTATGGGCACTGAGATTGACTATATCGAAGCCCGGCATAAAAACGGATCACAAATATTTGACGACCTCGGTTTTTTTGCTCCGGCTTTTGGTATGATTGGAACGCTGGTTGGACTTATTCAGATGCTTCAGGCACTGGATGATCCATCTAATATCGGTGCTGGTATGGCAATCGCGCTTATTACAACATTTTACGGGTCGCTCCTTGCCAACGCGGTGTTTTTACCTATCAGGAATAAGCTGATAAGACGCTCCTTGGCAGAAATAATGATAAAAAACATGGTGCTTGTGGGAATTCTGTCTATTCAATCCGGCGATAATCCCCGTGTTCTACGCGATAAACTTGAAACTTTCATCGCTCCCACTTTAAGAAAAGGCTCCAACAACTGATATGGCAAGAGCGAAGAAGTGTCCAGAATGCCCACCGGTGGGTGCTCCGTCTTATATGCTTACTTATGGCGATATGATGACACTTCTCGTTACTTTTTTCGTTTTATTGATATCTTACTCCAACATGAATGAGATTAAATTCTCCAAAGCAATGGCTTCACTCAAAGGTGCGATGGGAGTACTCAAAGCAGATGCCGGAGCTAAGATTCGCAGACAGAATATTCCTATGTACGAATGGAAAAACAACAACGAGCTTCAATATAAGATTGAGCGTGTATTGCAACAACTTCAGGACATCACTGATCAAACGGGCACCCACGAGATGGTTCGGGTAGAACAAGACGCGGAGCGTATTCATTTCAGTATTGCTAATCCTATGCTGTTTGAACTTGGTGCCGCCGATTTGAAAACTGAAGCAAAGGAAATCCTCGAACAAATCAGCAGTATTCTGGAGCTTACACCATACACTATCCGCGTGGAAGGACACACCGACAATATCCCCATCAAAACTACTCGTTTTCCTTCCAACTGGGAACTTTCCGCCTCCCGGGCAATCGCGGTAGTCCGATTTTTCGCTGATACAGGAATAGACCCGGGTCGGTTCGAGGCAATTGGTTACTCGAAGAACAGACCAATTGCGACGAATCAGACCTCACTCGGCAGGGCACAAAATCGTCGGGTGGAGATATATGTTAATCTGAAAAAAGAGATTCGGGGATCATTGTTGCAGGATAAATTAAACGTCCTGCCAGGTCCGCTTAGGTAAGCAACAGGAGCTAATATGGATAAAAAAAAGATAATCAATATCGCGATTATAGCAGGGATTTTCATTTTTCAGTTTGTCATTGCATATTTCGTGTTCACCAAGATAATTTTCAAAGACGATATTGCCCGGAAGGAGAAACTTACGCAAACTGAGGAAAAAAGCGAAGAAAGCACTGAAGAAATATCGAAAGAAACTGAAAAGCCTGCCGATAATGAAGAAGCAGTAAAGAATTACGCGAAGAATTTCGCGGTGCTCACTCTGGATAATTTCCAGGAAATTGTGGTTAATCCGCAAAACTCAGAAGGTCATATTCTGATGATTTCCATTGGACTTGAGTACCGACTGAAAGAAAAAAAACTGCCAGAGGAAATTGATGTGAAATTGGCAATATTGAAGAATAACCTGAACCTGTTACTTGCCTCTCAATTATTGAGCGATCTCTATAATTTTGAATATCGTGAAACCCTCGCCGGGCAAATGTTGGCAACACTGAATAAATCCCTGGTGGAAGGTGAATTAACCCGTGTGTTTATCACAGAGTATATTATTCAGTAATCCTCAGGAAGAAAGGAAGATATGAGTAAACTTCTGTCTCAGGAAGAAATTGACGCGCTACTTTCGCAAGAAACGCTGGATGATGATTCGTCGTCCGTATTATCTCCGAAAGTAACCACAAAAGAACTGCGACTTTACGATTTCCGCCGACCAGAGCGGGTATCTAAAGACCAGATTAAAATCCTGCGTCAGATACACGAATACTTTGCCAGACAACTCTCTACTTACCTCTCTAACACTCTACGGGCAATGGTAGATGTCAAAAGCCCGGTAATCGACCAGGTAACATACTTAGAATATACGATGTCGGCTTCAGACTACACGAATATGTACATCTTTAACATCGACAATCTGGACGGACAGGCAATTCTGGATATTGATCCAGACCTGACGTTCTTCATAATCGACCGTCTTTTTGGCGGGTCAGGTGCTCAGTTAGTCCGTCGTACAGATGTTCAGGATTTAAGTGAAATTGAACGTTCCGTACTGCGTACTATCGCCGAAAAAATCCTGTTTCATTTCAACGAAGCCTGGAGACAGATTGATGAGTTGAAATGTAACATCGTGAATTTTGAAACAAAACCGGGATTAGTCACCATCGCTCCTTCCAGCGAAACGATGATAGTACTCAACTTCCCGGTAGCAGTGCGAAGTTTCGAGTTTACAGTACTGCTGTGTTTCCCCTATTTCATGCTTGAGCCAGTGCTTAAAAAGCTTCTGCTACAAAACTTCACGACCCTGTCGCGCCGCGAAACGTCCTCCGAAGACCGCAATAGTATTCAAGAGACTATTCTGCTGACCTCACTTGAGGGATGCTTAGAACTTGGCTCAACAGATATTTCTGTGGCAGATTTCATGGAATTGCGGGAAGGCAATATTATCGTACTGGATAAGCGAATTGATGAAGAATTAGTATTATCCGTACGAGGTAAACCAAAATACAGTGGAATAGCAGGTGTAAGAAAACATAATATAGCCTTGCGGATAAACCATTTTCTTAACGAGGAAGGAGAGATTATCAATGAGTGAAA
>JAIOTM010000079.1 GCA_021106755.1 Candidatus Cloacimonadota bacterium
CAGGTTTGTGTTCAACTTTCCACGTTGCAGGAATTGAGGGATTTATGGGAGGTTTTTCTTCTTCCCCCCATTCCAGGTCTACCTGCAGCTGCTCAGAAGTAATACCATCCTTCTCAGCAATAGCCAGAACCATCTTTGCTCCCTTTATCACCGTAATTGCCCCGTCATACACACCGCCGTTGTTCCGAGGGGATGAACCATCTGTCGTAAACTTGATAACAGCACTTGCTGGAGCTGATTGAAGTTCCACTTTCTTTTCATTTTGATCCCCATATACTCTCTTCTTCAAAGTCAGTTTATTATGCCATTCATATGGTTTTCCCGTGTTATGGACTTTGGATGAATCTTCGCATAAAAAGGAGGCATTAATCGCATTGATCTTGAAATCTCTCCAATCCTCTACTTTGGCCGATGCTGTAGTAGCTTCAGAACCAAAATCATAGTAAACAGTATCTCCGTGAACCGGTGTGATTTTCAGAGTAACTTCACCTGTTTTATCATCCCTGTATAATTCCTGAATCTGCACATCTGTTGTTGGTGCAGGGAAAGGCCCCTTATCCACATAGTTCCCATCTAATCGCCATTGATCTTTGTTCACCATTTCATTCTTTAGAGTATCAAGAGCACCAGGATGATGCCATTGCCATGATGTGTTTATAGCAGCACGCTTTTTAATCTCAGACCACTGCATGACCTTCTGGGTGAATAACCTCTGCTCACACTTTTTCCTGAAGGTATCACCAGAAACATCTTCTGTGAACTTTTGTTTACTTTTAAGTGCATCTTTGATTTGCTTTTCACCACGATATTCGTTGTTCGTGAAATTCATCATAAAATCAGTAGTAGAAAGTCGATCAAGATGTGGGTACGTAAGTGTGGTAAATGTTTCCCTGGCAGCGCTCAATAATCGGAGTGTGATCTTGTCTCTAAGGTCCAGTGCAATAGTACGTTGTGGATCATCGGGTCGAACCCCTTCGGAATCCATCTCATCCAGAATGGACTGGATAGCTTTGTGCTCTTTCCCAACGTCAAGCAGTGAATCAAGTGTTTCACGTTGCCCTGATAGAAAGAGCACTCGATTCTTGTAATCAAGATCATTGTAGAATGCTTCTAAATCATGATGCAATCCTCCTGCATAGGGTTCATAGAGGATTAAATTTAACTTATCAGGTACAATCTGAATCTCGTCAATTGCCGGCAGGACCTGTACTTCCTGGTAACAATCTTTCATTTCAGGAGCGAAAATCGTTGACAGGAATGATTTCAAGTCTTTTAGTGAAGCTTCTCGGCTATAAGCTTCTGCAGTTGAGCGTAATTTCGCAACAAGGTTCTGGTTTTTCTTGAAGTACAATCTGTCATCTCTGCCTCTGTGGAGATACCAGCATTCTCGTGTTTCAAGTCTTTCTACCATTTCTGGTAATTTTGTAATATCCCTACCAGGCATACACATGTATGCTACAACCTCAGCTGATGTGAGCCCAAGAACTGCATTTTGGACATTGCCAAGGGAAGCAACCATCAATAACTTACATATATCCTCTGCATCACTTCCACCATACTGATTGTCTATGATCTCAGCAACAGCCAAACCTTGTGCTGCGATATCATGACTGATAGCATTCTCAATATTCGAATTAATCTTATTGATCTCAGCTAAACACTCACCATCGTTTAGATCAATATGATGAGGATGAATTAAGTACTGTGAACTTGCCAGTCCTTCATCTCCGAACAGGTTTGAGACAATAAGCCTCATAAATCGGATAAAACCCCTGGTTTGCTGGAACCCTGGATTCTCCCTGAACCGTGCATATAAATCCTTTATTGCTGGGTGGAACGGAAATGATTCCCGAATCTGTCGAACAAGCTTATCTGGAGACATCTGGGTAATGTCCATCTGACCAGCGTCTTTTATTGCTTGAGCATACCCCTCAGCAATAGTCATTATATCATCATCGGATGGCAATTCTTCAAACAATCGTTTCTTCAAAATATGATATACGTCGTCTGTATTGAGGCCAACGGGTTCCAGATTAAGAGCAGTACGCCCTACTTCATTTTCAAAGTTAATAAGAGCCGAGTGGATACTTTCAGCTCCTCCTTCATACGTAGCTTTCAGGTCAGATATAACGATACATACATTTGACAGTTCATCCTTACCTGCAGCAACCAACAGATTTGACAGTGCAGTTACTGTTACAACAGAAAGGTCACTATTTCCAATATCAACCGATCGTGCATTTTCAAGATAAGGGGGTAATTCATCTAATAATATTAATAGGGGTTCACCTTTTAACAAATTCACCCAGGCACTCTGTCCAGGAGCTTTGAGAGGAGAATAATAATCTTTGAAAATATCTTTTTTCCCCAGTTGCTCTGCAATAGCTCCCCATATACCAAACTGTGCATCGCTTTCACGTCCTGTAAATGAGACAACTCTTACAGAACCAAGAACATCTTTGTCATAGTCAGAACCCATCACCTCATTTCGCAATTCAGGATATTTTGCAAGAAGACCTAAGGCGATCATGCAGTGAG
>JAIOTM010000427.1 GCA_021106755.1 Candidatus Cloacimonadota bacterium
AAAAGCCTGAAGAGTAAACTTTTACTGTGTAAAAGATTCACCTACAAAAAAACTTTTGGATAAGCAGACACAGTCGCGAAACAATCGGGTAAGAAATCCAATTATTTATTATTTGTCAGTTTTTCGAGTCGTAAGGACGAAGGACAACGACTCGAAGCAAAGATATGTCTCACAAAACAAAGGCGTTACCCAACTCGGTACACCTTCCGAATCGAACAATTTGCAGGCAGACTTACTTTTTAATCTTCCAGTATATTCCCTCTGGATTAGAAAGCTGTTGCATCAGAATTCTGTCTTTTGCTCGTAATCCGGTTTTAAATAACAGGTTAATGTCTGAAATAACGGTTCTTGTATCAGAGAAATAAGAATGTCCCAGAAATCCGGTTGTTACATTTGACGCGTCTATGCTTTCAATGCCGGATAAGACGATTATTCCATCAGTAGAATCGCCAGCTCTTGGGTAATCAGCGTGAACCAGTTTTGATCCCTGAAGAGCCAAATCTTTCGATGAAGCATATAATGTTACTGGTGCTCCAGCCTTAACCATTGCAGGTGCTATATCACGCTTAAATATTTCAGCATCTATATCCGGGGCAGCTAAAACTATTTCGGTAAAACGTTTTGCAAGCTCTGGAATCTTACTTACTAATGAGATATAAGCTCTTGTTACAGCTCTGTTTCCCATACTATGAGCAATTAAATAGATATGTTCTGCCTCAGATTTTTCAGTGAAATCTTTCAAGAATTTTTCAATATGTGATTGAGTCCATTTGATATTATCTCCGTCAGTGGCATAGGCTTCAATATCTCCTGCTGAAGGCCAACTGTAAAACACTGGCGCACCTTTGAAATCAAGGTCTTCTGTCATTTGAGCGGTTCGTCTGGCAGCATCTTCAAATGTTACGTTATATCCATGAACAAAAATAAACGCGCTTTTCTTTTCGGAGTTATTAACTTTTTGAGATATTGCTTTGAAATAGGATAAAGTGTCCAGAGTTGTAATTTCAAGTAAAACAATGTGCTTTTCAGGATTTTCCCTGAATTCTAATTTCCACCATTTCGGTGATTCCAATTCTCCCACCTTGTGACGTTTTGGAATGCTGACTTCCGTAATTCCATACGTAATTGAGTTGCCTCTCTCACCCCCAAAACGAGTTTTAACATCAGAACTCTCAGTATTATTTCTATCTGTTGCATAAAAAACACTCTTCACTTTATAATTCTGTTTGCCTTGTTTTTTCATAGAAGCCATTGCTTTTTTTGCTTCTTCTACTTCTTCTACTTCTTCTACTTCTTCAACCGCTTCTACCTCAAAGTTTACTTCTTTTATAGACGACATTCTTGCAGAATCACTCTCAGGACGGGGTTTGCTTTGAGAACAGCTTGAGATAATCACTGAAGTAAGAACTATATAGAATACAAATAACAGCTTCATTGCTAAATTCCGCCAAATATTAACACAATTGAAACATAATTCTGTAGTCTCCCGTAATCCCGATAACCTGATATTCTCAAAACTCTGAACGCCATTACTTCGCATTTTTCCTCCAATTCAAAACTATAATATAATAATCAAATCTATCAATTTCGTGTCAATATAAAGCTATTGTAGGCATTCATGGTAATTTTCGGAATTGCTGGTGTCGCACAATTAAATTTTCGAGTCGTAAGGACGAAGGACAACGACTCGAAGCAAAGATATATCTCATAATACAAAGACGTTACTCTACTCGGAATACCTTTCGAATCGAAACAAGATGTCTTCTTAAGCAAATCTCAAACGCAGATAATCAAGCAACAAGACCCATTAGCGGTTGGTGCTGTCTTTTTACAGGTAAATGATAAATGACTTAGAATAACCAGTTAAAGGCTTTCGTTAACCAGCCAACTTTTGAGCTGTTATGGATATCGCCTTTACCTTTATAGGAGATTTTCGCGTCCGCTATGCTGTAAGAGTAAACCGAGTTATCGGAAGCAACATCCTGAGGACGAACAACGCCTTCGAGAGACGTAATCTCTTCTTCGCCGTTAATAGTTACTGAGCGCTGCCCCTTGATGACAAGGTTGTCGCTACTGTCAATAGCAATTATTTTTGCTGTCATCTTTGCCTGAAACTTAGCACTGCGGGAAGTATTGGCATCTCCTTTCGAAGCGTGTTTGCCACTAAGTCCTGCTGAAGAAAGAGGAATCATATCAACAAAACCCTGTCCTTGTTTCAGAGTAAGATCGTGACCATAAGATTTTTCGGTTTGGCTACCGGCTGACGTCTGTGCCGAAGACTGTTCCGAGATAATAATCGTTATAACATCTCCGATCGAGAAGCTTTTATGATCGGAAAAGAATGAATTTACCTGACCTCCATGCAGAAGAATGGCTGGTAAGATAATCAGGATTATGTAGAGATATTTCATTATTCCTCCAGATTAATGGCTACGGTATTGGTATCTGTAATTTTTGCACTGAAAGTCTGTTTGCTACGCGGGTTTTCGCATTTAATTATTTCGCCGATATAACCGCTCTGCTTTGCTTTTGCTCTGGTATCCAACCCGACAGAACCGCACTGTACAAGAACCCGCACATCCGCGCCGCGCTTTACGGCTGGAATTTTCTTCATGTTGCGGGTTGTAAGCATTGTGCCTGCCGGAATATATCTGCTGGTTATTATTTCCTTTAAGGATAGCGTGTCCGTTAGAGCGTTGTTGCTGTATGTTACATCGGAATTGATTAAGGAAACATCTAACAGAGTGACAGTTTCGTCCCGTCGTTTCGCGGTTTTCAACAGCATTACTTTCGCGTAGGTTTTCAGCATTGCAATAACGGTAAAATGTTCAACAGGTTTACCATTATGATTCACAGTAGCGGAGAAGTTCAATAATCCGCGTGTTTGCCGGGGTAGCGACCAGGAAATAATGTAGTCAGCACCGGGAACTGTCACCTCCGGGCATGTTTTCACTTCAATAGAAGCGACTGGCTCAGTAAATGCGGATTTCACATAATTCGTCAGCGAAGCGGTTATTTCCGACCGCGAAAGGGATTTTTCACGCCAACGCACAACACAAGCCGCACCTTTGACAGTAATTGGCTCATTCGTGAACTGCTCAAGATAGTGCTTTGCTCTTGTGGCATAAATGTTTTTGAAGCGGGTGCTGTACTCTAACGTATCCACAATCTGACTCGCGTATATTTGCAGAGAATC
>JAIOTM010000274.1 GCA_021106755.1 Candidatus Cloacimonadota bacterium
CTTTCAACTGTAGAAATGTACTGCTCTTCTGAAAAGGTCTCCAGTAAAACACGCAATTCCTGTATCTTATCCGCAAATTCCTGACTACCGCTATTGGTCAGCCCCGCAACAAATTGTTTATATTCGTGTACACAAATTACCGGAACAGGCTCCGGGCCAAGGAAACTTATCAGGTAATCATGAATTTCGTCAATATACATTTCGAAATCTTCATACGAAGAGTGGTTATCGTAAAGCCCATTCTCTAATTCTTCCTGAAAATCCCGAATCATTTGATAAGCTGGAATGCGGAGTCTATCCGAATCCGTGGTTTCTAACTTTAATTGCTCATAATTTCCTCTCGAAAATTCAAAATACAAAAATTTACGGAATTCGATTGTGCCTTTGAAATAAAAAGCTCCCAGCCCATTCACCACAATCGGAATAATTAGAACTAAAACAGCGACACCCATTAACAGAATAGAGAAAAAGCCAACGCCACTAAACGATTTATCTAAGAGCTTGCGAGTACGTAACTGCATTATTTATCTTCCACTAAGCTTTTTTCGAGATCTGTTTACTAACCACTCGCTTACAAGATTACTGACAAATGAAAAAATCAAAAGGGCAAGAGCCATCGCGAATAAAACATGATACCGTGCTGAACCCGTCACCTGGTCTGCTTCACCCATATCTCCGGCTATTGTTGCTGTCAGGGTACGAACAGGTTCTAACAGATTAAACCATGGTTGCGGTATGTGAGCGGAATTACCGGACGCCATCCACACAACCATTGTTTCACCCAAAGCACGCATGGTTCCAAGAATTATCGCAGAGATAATTCCACTGCTTGCAGCCGGAATAACCACTTTGAATAGAGTTTCTGCACGGGTAGCTCCCAAAGCGTAGCTACCTTCCCGTAACTCGCGTCCAACAGCTTGCAGAGCATCTTCGGAAACACTAACGATTGTAGGCAGGCTCATAAAACCGAGTATTATCGCAACATTAAGCGCGTTTCTTCCGCTCGAAATTTCCAACCCATGCAAAAAGCTACTGATTTGAATCAGACCAAAAATAGATGCTGTAAAGAGCAACAGAAACAGAGCAATCTGGTAAGTAGTGGATTTGTGCTTATCCAGAATAAGCTCCGATAAAATAAGTGAAACAAGAATCAGCAGGGGAAGCCCGATAATCCAGGTTGCCACTCCAAGTAATTGCCCCCCGTTTTTTTGTAATACGGGAGCAAAGATTACTAACGCGAAAAACCCAAAAGCTACAGAAGGAATAGCTGCCAGAATTTCAATAACAGGCTTAACTACCTGCCGTACTGAAAATGGGAGTATATCACTCAGAGTGATTGAAGCAGATATGCCAATCGGTACCGCTACAAGAATTGCTCCTACAGTTACTAATGCAGACCCCAGAAATATTGCCAATACACCAAATTGTCCGGGATCAGATGCTGGATACCATGCCGTAGAAGTGAAAAACTCCTTAAATCCCCGCAACTGAAAAAAAGGAAGTGCGTCTTTCGCGATAAAAACAAGTATGAATAGTACAGTAATCATTGAAACAGATGTTATCAATAACAATATTGACTGAAGAGTGAACGAGCTGAGTCGCTGTATACGACTCGCTCGTTCACTCATGTACAGAGAAGAGTTTTGAGATGTCTTAACTACATTTCGAGGATTAATGGTCATCTGTATTGTGTTACTGGGATATATCCTGATTGTTTTACAAGTTTTTGACCATCTTTTGTGAGATACAGCGAGACAAATTTATGCAGATGAGTTCCAATCTTCGGATACCCATTCGTAAACATAAATAGTGGTCTCGAAATAGGATAAGAACCATTCATTACATTATTGGCATTAGGTTTAACACCATTTATTGCTAAAGGCTTGATTGATTTGTCAACGAAACCTATTCCAATAAAACCAATCGCGTTTTCTGTACTCTGAATACTTTGTTTTACCGCACCATTACTTCCCTGACTTTCGGCTGTCGGGGAAATTTTGTGCTTGGTTTTTTTGCCTTTTACTTTTGTGGTCATTACAAATTTCTTGAATGTATCGAGAGTACCACTATTGGATTCTCTTGAAATAATGACGATTTTCTTCTTTGCTCCGCCAACCTCTTTCCAGTTGGAAATTTCACCTGTATAGATTTTTCGGATTTGCTCAATAGATAGCTTCTGGATTGAATTCCTTTTGTTTACAACAATTGCCAGACCATCCAGAGCTACAACATGAGCAACCGGATGAACGCCTTTCAGTACTGCTCCCTGAAACTCTTTTTCTTTCATAAAACGAGACATGTTACCAATCTGGGTAGTTCCATTGATTAGAGATTTTGCACCGTTCCCACTACCGGATTCACTGACTTCTACCTGAACATCTTTATTTTTGCTCATGTAGTATTCGGCAAATGCTTTTGCAATAGGACCAAAAGTTGGTGAGCAGTCTAAAGTGATTTTTTTCCCAGCAAACAGAAAGGTAGATAATGAAACAATGATAATCAACATGATAGAGATTCGAAAATTCATTTTTCCTCCGTTTTATTTTGATTACACCTATATTGTACACGTCATAATAAACGGAGTATAAGGTAATTGTTAAGATTGTGTAAAGACTATAAAAAGCTTCGCTATATAACACTTTATCGACATGTGTCACTCTGAATTCATTGCTCATGGATTCCTCCAATTAGTGACAACCTATTTTAGGACGACACTTATTTCAAAGAACCTTTCTATATATTTACTTTGATAGCAGATGTTATTCCCGCTATGTTTTGTTTTTGCATGTTTGAAAAATATCTTGTCTATTTGGCAACGTTGCCAAGTATGCGCCCAGAGGTTCAAATGAAATACGAAAAAGAAAGATTCGATGCTATGGCAGACATTGTTAAAGCGGCGGCACACCCGGTCAGGTTGTTTATTCTGGAGGCACTCAGCCAGCAACGCTATTGCGTAAAGGAATTCACTGCCGCCCTGAAATTGGATATGTCCACAGTTTCCAAGCATTTACTGAAGCTCAAAAATCATGGACTTATCACCGATTGCAAAGAAGGTAACTGTGTTTACTACCAACTCACCTGTAACTGCGTAAAAGAAATGAACAAAACAGCATACAATATTCTTAAGCAAAATATCAATCGCCAAAACGCTCTATTAAAGGAGTCGAAATGAAAATAAAAGTATTGGGAAGTAACTGCTCGAAATGTTCTACATTGATGGTCTATACTGAAAAAGCTGTGAAGCAGGCTGGTATCGAAGCTGATATAGAGAAAATTACAGATATGAAACAGATTATGGCTTACGGAATAATGACTATTCCCGCTCTGGTGATTGACGAAAAAGTAGTCTCGGTTGGCAAGTTATTGAAGCCGAATCAGATA
>JAIOTM010000374.1 GCA_021106755.1 Candidatus Cloacimonadota bacterium
AGGGAAAGATGAATTTGCTTTTTGCACATTCCGCTATGATCAGAGTTCAAAAAATCACTTTAATTGTTCTGTTGTTACTCCTTGCTTCTCCAGTATATGCATCGGTCTGGTTCACAATTAATTCAGAGAGCCAAACCATATCCCGCATTGACCTTTCAACTCAGTCTGTGGATAACAGCTTTGCGTTACTGGGGCAGTATCCAGATGCTGCACCCAATAAAATGGCTATTTCCAATGACACAGTCTATGCGGTTATTACCTACGAAAATTCGATACAGGTAATCGATGCGAATACGGGCGTAACCGGACAGTATATCTATATTGAAGATTCCGCGACTCCGAGCGATATACTTGTCGTGGGAGACTTAGCCTATGTCTCTGGCGGCGGTACAAATCGAGTATATAAGATAGATTTGGTAACCGGAACTGTTATTGGCTGGCTTCCGGTAGGGACGATGCCCGAAGGCTTGATTATCTGGAATGACCAGCTTTTTGTATGCAACACAGGCTTCAATCTTTCCAATTACACCTACGACCCCGGCACTCTCACCGTAATAAATCTCAATAATTTTACTATAACGAATACTGTTTTTACAGGGCTGAATCCTCGCTCCGGCGTTGTCTTTAATAACCAACTTCACATAGCATGTAGCGGTGATTACGGGGCAACACCCGGAGAAATCAGCGTGATAGATTCAGCTACTTTAACAGTGTGCGCTACAATCGCGTCGGGTGGTACTCCAGCTTCAATTTCAGCCGACCCTAATGGATTTATCTATTGTGGACATAGCTGGCCAGCAGGAATAACTGTCTATGATGCGGCAACTTACGCGATAGTTTCTTCTCCGGCAGATAATTTGTATCTTGGTGGAAACGCCCTCGCAGTGGGCGATGGCTTTCTGGCATCGGTTGATGCCGGGGATTATATTCAGGCTTCCACGCTCTATTTTTATGCCACTGGCGTTACGCCAATGTTTCAGAGCTTCTCTATTGGAGTTGGCACAACAGATGTGAAGATGCTGCCTGAGACTGTCGCTGTGGCAGATATTCCGTTTGCTCCGGGATTCAATCTGACTATTGCGCCAAATCCATTTAATCCGTGCACAACTATACGCTTTACCGCAGATGAACCCGGCAAAGCATTTCTGAAAGTGTATAATACGCGGGGACAGTTGGTGAGAAGTTCAAATGAAAATATTTCGCGGGCAGGTACTCATTCGATTGCGTTTAATGGGGATAATCTCGGTAGCGGTGTCTATTTCTTTCAGCTTAAACTGAATGACAAGATAACGACTAAGAAAGCTATATTAATGAAGTAAGCACTCTCATACTGAATTTACCTTTACAAGAATATGCCGTTGGCAATACTTCTATTTGAGAATTAACTCATGGGAGTAATTATGGCTAACAGCCTGAATTTTGAGACATCAAACCAGACATTCCGAAAGCTGATGGGCAATGGAGTCAATTATATTGTTCCTCCATTCCAGAGAGATTATTCCGGGGGTGATGAAGAATGGGATGATTTGTGGCAGGATATTATTGATTTGTTGAGTGAGGATAGCGAACCAGCTCATTATATGGGCTACTTGGTTCTGCAATCAAAGGACGACAAAACTTTTGTCGTAGTTGATGGACAGCAACGGATTACAACAATAAGCCTGATAATACTCGCTTCGATTAAATTGATGTCTGAGATTTGTCCGGATAATCAGGAAGAACATAAGGAAAATTTGAACAGGGCTGAACTGCTGAGAAATAGATATATTGGATCAATTGATCCTGTATCTCTGATATCTCAATCAAAATTGAACCTTAATCGCCATAACGAATTCTATTATCAAAATTACATTGTTCCGCTGAAGTACTTTCCCCATCGAGGATTGAATTTCTCAGAGCATTTACTTCGTAAAAGCTTCGATTTTTTTTATGGGAAGTTGAAGAACAGACATTTTCAAACTGGTTCCGAACTTGCAGAGCTAATCGAATTTATGGTGGATAAACTCGTTTTCACAGTTATAACTGTAACTGATGAATTAAATGCCTACAGAGTTTTTGAAACATTCAATGCCCGTGGGGTAAGACTCTCTTCTACAGATTTGCTTAAAAATTATTTGTTCTCAATTATCAGCAAAGCACCATTCCATCAAAGTGAACTTACTCGGCTTGAAGATATATGGGAACAGATAATCAGTAAACTCAGTAGTAAGAAATTTCCCGTGTTCCTACGCTATTTCTGGAACAAAGACCATCAATTCGTACGGAAAGCTAACCTTTTCAAAACTATACGACAGAGCATCAAAGACAAAGCTCAGGCTTTTGCTTTAGTAGCGGAATTAGATAAGTTCTCAAGAATCTATGCTGATCTGATAGAACCGAGAGATTTGGATTGGAATCCCGAAGAGCGGGAAAAACTGAAGCGACTTAGCTTGTTCCGGGTTCAGCAACCGTTATCGTTACTGCTTGCTGTTTACAACCAGTTCTACGATACTCAGAGAAAGGATTTTCAGAGAATCCTGCACGCTATATTTGTTATTTCATTCAGATACAATGTTATTTGTAATCTGCAACCTAATGAACAGGAACGTGTTTACAATCGTATTGCACTTGCTTTATTCAGAAAAGAAATAACTAATGCAACAGGTGTTATTGAAAGTTTATCAGATATTTATCCTTCAGATGATATCTTCTCAAGATTATTTGCCGAGAAGAGTTTTTCTGTCGGCGATTCCCGGAAGGCAAAAATTGTACAGCATATTCTGGGTTAACTTGGGAATCATCATCCAAAGATGAAGTTAGATTTAACGACAGATGTTTATAGCATTGAGCACATTCTTCCGCGAAATTTCAACCCAGAAGATTGGTCAGAATTTTCCGGGAAAACAGGTGATGACTTTACAAATCGATTGGGGAATATGATGTTACTGGAAAGAAAACTGAATAGTAAGATTGGAAATGAAGTATTTAAGAAAAAACGAGAAGGTTATTCTAACTCTCAACTCTCAATTCCACTGCGGATTGCTGATCAACACGAAAGCTGGGATAGTGACAGGATAATCCAGAGACAGGAATGGATGGCAAAACAGGCAAAATCTATCTGGCGAATAGATATTCTGTCGGATAAGTAGTTCTGTCGTTTTTCCCCCTACATATCATTTGACAATTTTCTCTACCGAATTATCATGTTTCAAAATAGTATGTGGAGGTTTCAATGAAAGTTCAACCTTATGCCGATGTTACCTTAGAAGATGTGAATGTAGATGGAGCTGACAAGGTTAAAATCCGCTGGCTAATAGCGGAAAAAGATAAAGCGGCTAACTTTGCTATGCGTATGTTTGAAGTTGAGCCGGGCGGACATACCCCATATCATCAGCATGCGTGGGAACACGAAGC
>JAIOTM010000180.1 GCA_021106755.1 Candidatus Cloacimonadota bacterium
CACACGCTGTGCTGGACTGGACTCATCACTTTGCCATTGGGTATCATTACTAACCAGAGCGTCTGTATTCTGCATCGCGAGATGTAACACAGCCTGCACGATTTTTTCGGTAGCGTTTCCTTTCTGTTTGTTGGCAAATAGCTGATCTGTATAAGTTTTACGTACTTTTTTGAACTCTTCCGGTCTATCAAAGCATCGGGCAACAGCATTTTTCATTTCTTCTAATGTTTGCACCTGAATACCAATATCTCTCCAGGCAAAATCTATGTCCGCCGGATTGTAGTGCTTATACTTTTTACAATCGGGATTATTAAACAGTACAACTGGTTTATCTAATGCCGCAAACTCCATAACAGTTGAAGAAACATCTGAAACCAGCACATCGCAAAGCACGAGGAAAGGCGTAATATCCAATTCATCATCATCAGCGAAGATGATTCTCTGATCGTGCTTAACAAGATTTCGATAGATTTCCTTGTATTTGGTGTCTGTACTGCCATGTAGTTTAACTATTACCAGCGTGTTGGAGTCAGGGATAATCTCCGGCAGGTTCTTCTGCATAAAAGGTAGCATGGAAAGCTCATCGTTGAAAGTGGGTGAGAACAGAATGTACTTCTTATCTGCTGGTAAACCATAGTGATTAAGCACTGTCTGACGAGTTACACGTCCAGTAAAAGCATCATCA
Source organism: Candidatus Cloacimonadota bacterium (assembly GCA_021106755.1). Taxonomy (GTDB): domain Bacteria; phylum Cloacimonadota; class Cloacimonadia; order Cloacimonadales; family JAIOQZ01; genus JAIOTM01. Next base: position 686 of record JAIOTM010000180.1, read on the forward strand.
AGTTTCGCCATGCCCGTTGCCAGAACAGGAGTTTCAATAATCCGGTTCAGCTTTTTCTTGTGGTATTCACCCGGAACACAGACTAAATCAGCGTTTTCTTCCCGCCTGGCGAGCTTCGTATCGGTGTAGTACTGCCCTTTTGAAAGTACCCCATGGCCTACATGCACAATTTTTCCTAATCCCTCAAGCAACCAGTAAAACGAGTCTGCTATAATTGTTACATCCGGGTTAAACTGGCACGGGTCGTGGCAAATTGGTGCACCGAGGGCGGTTATCACCCGAGTTTCCGCATCTGTAAAACCAGCCCGGATATCTGCTCTTGGGGGCATTATAGCAAACTGAATTTTCAATTGGGAGTGTTTTTTTAACTCCCTGTAAATGGGTGTAAGAATAGGGATATGAACGTTCTTGTAGAAATAGAGCAAAACGCGTTTTTGTATAGATTCATCTGTTACTTCCGGTATATTGGCAGGATTTTGAGGAATACCTGTCCGCAATTTTTCAAGAATTTCCCTATCCCTTGAAAGGAACTTTCGTAAGTTACTTCCGGCAGGAAACGCGGATTCAATTTTGTGACGAAGTTTAATGTCATTAAATCGCGTAAACAACATAGAAGAAGTAATTAATCCATGTTTCTCGTTTCGACCCAACTCAATCGAAGCATCGAATACAATTTCCGCAATATCGGGGTTAATATCCATCTCCAGTAGTTGCAATCCAAGCTCATAACGTTCTATTGCCGGAATTATGGATTTGTTTTTCCATAAACGGTCTCTGATTTCTCGTAACTCCTGCTCCTGAAATGTGAAAAACACTGATAGAGCAACAGGTAATTGATTTTTTGATGATAGTTCTCTGACTAATCTAAACGGGTACAGACGATGTTGTACCGATAATCGCTTAGTCTGTACAGCCAGTAGTGCGGGATTTGGACAGCTACACTGACCTGTTTCGCTACCCTTATAGTGATATATGAACTCGTAAGCAAATCTTGATAAATTCGTATCGCTTTTAATTGAATCGAAAGCCTGATAGTTTGCCCCTCTCGAATTTTGATCGGTAACAGCAGTTAATACAGATATATCCTGATTTGCCTCGAATGTTTTATACAACATGTAGTCGTAATTCTTGAACAATTGAGTATCATCATCCAACCAGATAACTATTTCTCCTGACGCGTTTTCAATTGCTTTGCCCTGTGTGTGTTCTGCTTTTGGTAACACTTTTACGTTAATAAACTCGCTTGTAATTCTCAGTTCATCAATCCAATCATCGACTATCTGATTTCCTTTGTCAGTTATAAAAATCAATTCGAGTGGCATAACTGAGTACATTTCGAGCCAATGACAATTGCTTCGCACTATATATAGATTTTCGTACGAGCATTCGATAACTAATGATATAATTCCCGGCTGATTTGAACCAGAATTCTTGATTGTCTCAATTGTCGCCTTCCAAACATTTTCCGAGGCTTTACCTGTTCTGTCAGTAAACAATTGATTTGCATAGTGCAGACGCTTTGATGATTTATCATCTCCGAAACGTACTATTCCCGGGAGAATTGCTTTCAACTCGTCAAAACTACGAACTTCGGTTCCAAGCTCCCGCCATGCCCATTCAATGTTTTCGGTGTCGTAGCCATGATAATGCTGAGCAACCGGGTTTGTGTATAAAATCACAGGTTTATCTAATGCCATGAACTCCATCCACGCACTTGATACATCAGAAATCATTACATCGGCAAGAGCAAGCCAGGGAGCAAGATTGCTATCCTCAATAAATCGAAATGAAGAAACCTGATGGGCAATATCTTCATAACGGGAAGCAAATCCTCCTGGAGTAGAACCGTGTAACTTAATCAGGATATAGTAATCCTTCGATGCAAGTTCATCAAATCTTTCAGAAAAATTGTAAATGCTGCTCAAATCAATATTGAAAGTCGGGGCATATAGCACAATTTTGCGGGCTGGGTCCAATCCCAACTTCGTTCTGAACTTATCTGTATCTATGTTACCCGCGAAAACAGGATCAAGCTTCGACATTCCAGTAGCAACTACTTCAGTTGAAAGAATATTTTGAAGCACATTCAGAGCATAAGAGCCTGGAACACAAAGCAAATCAACCCAATTTTGTCGTTCTGTCCAGACACTTTCCATATAGTAGAAGCCTTTAGAAATTGTTCCATGTCCGATATTGACTATCTTTCCCGCGCCTTTTACTTTTCCCGCAATCGCATCTGCTATAAAGGTAACATCAACCGAGATAGCTCTTGGGTTACAAACATGGGTAACAGGCAGAGCCATTATTTTTTCAATTGTTTCCCGATGGTTCGAAACGGGAACAACAGCACTGAGATTTGGTATGCAAATAACAATATCTTCTATTTCCGGTCGCTTTGACAAATAATGATATAGCTCTTCGAACATAGCCCAGTGAACATTTTTTGCCACGTAGAACTGCACGGTATATTTCTTGTTCTCCGCTTGATTTGTTACCTCTGATGGCTTTACAGTATCTTCGAGGACACGTTTCTGTTCTTCATCTGGTTTAGTATTCAATCTATCAGAGGAAATTTTTGTCTTGTTAGTCAGCTCCTCGTAAACAGCATTATACTGGGTGGCATCTTCTTTAAGACGCCTGACTGGTTTTATATTAGCCGTGAAGGTTTTCAATAATTCGGGTTGCCTGATAATCTTCCGCATAGCTTCACAAAGTGATTCGGCAAAGCCGGGTTCAACCATCAGACCGTTTTTACCATTAATCAGCACTTCCGGGATTCCGCCAACATTGGTAGCTATCACCGGAGTTTTGTGAATGAAAGCTTCCTGAACAACAAGGGGGTAGTTTTCCATTAAAGAAGGCACAACGGCTATATCGAATCCCCGATATATTTCCGGCAATTGTTCAGGTACATATCCGCCGTGGAATATTATTCGTTTATCCGCTTTACTCTGCTTCATAATAGAAGCTGTATAGTCGCCGGGATTTGGTTTTCCCCAGATATGCAGGAAAATATTGTTACCCTCAAGTCGCGAAAAAGCCTCTACGAGAAAATTCAATCCTTTTCGACTTATCATTTGCCCGGTAAAACCAAAGTGGATTGAATCGGCATCTATTCGTGCTGATGGCTCTATATTCTCATAATCGAATCCGAGTGGTATTACTTCGATTCCGTTAAAGTTAAACTTCGCAAAGATATTCGACAGGTAGCGACTTGGCGCAAATACTTTGTATAACATTTCAAACGCCTGAGCAAACTCTCTCTCCCGAACTTGCTTGTAAACCATTGCCTGTTGTTTAATTGCAGGCTTTAACGCGAGATGGTTGTCTTCAATGTAGCAGTCAGCGCATTTTTCAAGGCTTTCGGGACCTGAGCAGATAGACTGGTCTTTTCTAATCATGTGCCAGCGGTCGCAAAGAAACCAGTAGTCGTGTAGTGTCATAATTACAGGCAGATTTAATGCCTTAGCCGCGAGTATGGGGGCAAGGGTTATCTGCCCTAACCCATGCAGGTGAATAGCATCGTAGGTGTGGTTACGCAGAAAGTTCAGTACTGCGTTTTCTACTTGAGAATCACGTATTTTTTGCGGCTCTCCCACCTTGGGTTTACTTAACTCGTGCAATACAAGCCCATAACGATTTATTGTTTTAACGCTATAGAGCGGATAGTGTGGTTGCCGCATAACCGGATAAAGAACTTCTACTTCTGCCAATCCTTCTTCATTGATTTTTTGAGCAAGATTTCTGGCGTAGAGTTGTGCTCCCGCGAAACGGTGGGGCGGAAAATCGTGGCAGACGAATAATATTCGTTTCTTATCACTTATTCGTTGTTTTGGCTTGATGCCTTTGGCTGGTAACGCTTTCAGAAATTTGGATAACTTCCGGGTTTTAACCGACCAGTCGAGATGTTCCTTTGTGAAGTCGCGAATCTCTTTGATAAGCTCCGAACGGGAATAAACCTGTGATGTAAACCGGAATAATTCGTTTATGTCGATTGGCTCTTCCGAGGCTTCTACCTGAAGAATATAAGGCAGTTCAGCGGGTAAATCCACATCTTCGTATCCAATTACAACCGGAATACCACGTGCCAGATATTGCCTTACCTTTAGTACTGCCGCCTGTTTAAGAGGAATCCGGTGTAGAGCTAATGAGCCAAGTGCGAGATGACAGCGATTGAACATTCTGTTAAGGGAATCACCTTCCAACCAACCCGCGAAACGAACTTTGTGTTGCAATCCCCGTTTTTGTACAAGCTGACGCAGAGAGTCATAGAGATTACCTCTGCCGCAGAGATAAAGCATTACCTGTTTATCGGAGTTCATCATTCCGCGGATAATCCTGTCAACGCCATGCCAGTTGTCGAAACTTGCTATCATCAGCAGGTTAAGCGTTTGTCCATCGAAATAAGGCGCAGTTCGGACGGGAATTTGCTCCACGGTAACGCCGTTGCCAATTTCCAACGCCGGAGTGCAGTTTGCTCCACTACGTTGGCGGTCATAATC
>JAIOTM010000343.1 GCA_021106755.1 Candidatus Cloacimonadota bacterium
GCAGTTTAACCGAGGTTGCATCCCCGCTGTCAATCCGCCGGAATTCAGTCTCTTTCTCATGCTCTTTCAGCCAGTTTATGAAACCACATGGATTGGGTGAATATTGCCAGGCTTCCTGAGATTGGGCAAACATATTCTCAAACGTTACCGATAATTGCATTAGTTGATAAAGGTTCGCGGAATCCTTCAACTTCGGAGACGCGAACTCCTTATAGAGTTTTTTCAGAACACGCGTTATTGAATCTTCATTTATCAACTCACAGGCAAGAGCGCGAATCCGCAGTATATCCCTGTTAAATTCTCCTATAGGCTTCACTGTAGCAAGTCTTTCCAGTCCTTCTTCTGAGGTAATGTTTCCATTGTTTTTCAAATCGAGCCATTTCAGCACGGTTTTCAATTCGCTACCTGTAATGCCTACATAGTCTGAACGCAGAAAACCCAGCAAAGCCAGAAAATCATCGTGGTATAAGAAACGCAACAACATGAGGAAAGGTTTTACTACAGGGTCGTTAACGATGCTACCTGTCTGCTCGTAAGTGCAGGAAATGCCTTGTTCGCGCAGGAGGTAAGCAAAAATCTCTAACTGCTGGGATGTCCGGGCAAGTATCGCTGTTTTGCCCGGTATCAGATTACCTCGCTCAATTGCCGGAATAACTATTTCGTTGATAAATTCTCGCTTCAAATCTCCTTTCAGACATCGGCTATCACCTTTACGGAATTCCTGAGCAATGTGCAATTGAACATATCCTTCTTCGTCGGGAAAAGCTGAATTAACTGGCTGATAAAGCCAGTCAGACACGTTTTGAGACATAATAGCAGAAATGCCGTCCTCACTGTTGAAAAGCTTATTAATAAACCTGATAACCACAGGCCGACTACGAAATGAAGTATTCAGATTCTGGAACTCAGTCTGTTCTGTGTGAAAAGATTTCGCTACACTATCCAACAGTTTCATTTCGCCACCCCGCCAGCCGTAGATAGCCTGTTTCTCATCTCCCACAATCACTATTCCGCCAGCCCCCTTTTGTCCCATACCGCTGAGTAGTTCGCTTACAATCGGCTTCAGCATCATCCACTGCTCCAGACTGGTATCCTGAAACTCGTCTATCAGCACAAAACGGAAACGTCCGGTAAGATATTCGTAAAACAAGTTAGTCACGCTTCCGTAGTCGCTGTCGATAAGCGAATAAGCCGGATTATAAAGCGTACTCACCGTAAAGTAGAGTATATCCCCGTAGGTTAATTGTGGTCGGGCAAGCTGTATAGAATCATAGATTTTGTATATATGCCTTGTTAGTTGAAAAAGGTTTTTTTCTTCGTTGTTCAAATCCAGTAGCATCGCGTCGGTCAGCAGGCTATAAACTTTTTCATTATAATATTGTTCCAGTTCAGGATGTTTTTTTACAGCCCGTTTTTGAAACATTTTTTCCCAGGTAAAATCTATCATATTGCTCTGGAAGAATGAAAAGCCCATTTCAGGAAATACCAACTCTTCCTTAGAAGTAGAATATAACCCAAGAGAAATTCGGAGTTGGTTCTTCTTCAGAATCTTGTCTAAGGGGAAGGTAGTACTTCTACCAAGCATATCAATAATATCTATCATCTCTTTTCGGAATTTCGCGTACAAAGCCGCCTTCGCGGGTGCAGTATCGGTCGCTTCCCCAGAATTCCTGTTCGCCGCCATAATTTCCAACAGATAGCGTTTTTCCAGAATTCCCCTTATCCAGCTTTCAAAAACAGATAAATCACGCACAGTACTCGCGTAAGCACTGGTCATTTGCTTGAATAACGGAGCAGCCTGAGGATCAGAGACAACTCTTTCCAGTACTTGCCCAACAATCTCAGAATCAATTGTATCGCTGACACTGTATTGATAGAAACCCTTGACTGGAGCTATCAGACGGGTAAAGATGTAGTTAGTAAAACCATCTATGGTGCGAACCATTATTTTGTGACGATTTGCCTGCATCCTCTTGAAAATTTTCCTTAAAAAACTCCGTTTTTCTTCTGTGATTCCACCTAACTCTTTAATCAGGCTGGCTGTTTCCTTTTCTACCTGATTTGATTCAGGAGCTTGAGTAAGCAGGCGTAAATGTTGCAGGATGCGCACCCTAAGCTCCGCTGTAGCTTTGCGTGTAAAGGTAATAACCAGAATTTCCGCGAAAACATCGGGATTGTTTTCCGGCATCAACTTCAGAAGAAGTCGCACATACTCTAAAGATAATCTATAAGTTTTACCGGTTCCGGCACTGGCACGAAGCACAAGAGCAAATGGTTTACTCATCATCGACTCCCTTGTCATAAAGATCAAATCTATATAGCTCCGGCAAATCTTTACCACGATTATTCGCCGAGGCTTTCCACTCCCGCGCGTCAAATAGTTTAACTATGAGTTCTTTCAGCTTTATTTTCAGGGCATATTTTCCCTCTTTCGAACTGAATCGGCGTTCTGTACCTTCCGGGATGAAATAGAAAAACGAGTGGACTCGTTCAAAAGTGTCTTCCTTAAGCTGACCTTCATCATCTAACAGATAGTAAAGGTATTCGTAAAAGAGTAGTTGAAGCTGTGATTCCAATCTGGTATAATTACGTGAATTGCCTGTCTTGTAATCTACAATCCAGTGAAGACGCTTGTCTGCGGTAGTTATCATTAGGTCTGCTTTACCCCGCAGGATTAACTCTATTTTGTTATCGACATCAATAATTTTTCCTTTTCGCTCTGAGCCGGACATATTCTCCATTTCCGGGAGCAGGAAAAGTTCATCAGTGGTTCTTTCTTTCAATCGGGCGTGAATCCCTTCTAAAAACGAGATTACGCTCTCTTTCACCGCTCCAATGTACTCATTTTCAAAGTGATATAGTGTATATCTATGAGGAATTTTATAAAAAAACGAGTTCACACGACGCGGATTCAACATCTCATTTATTGTTTCATTAATAGCGTCTCTGATTGTGGAAACCGGAATAAAAGACAAAGGCTCAATTGTGTCGCTACTGCTGTTTACACGATTCAGTCTGTTAATTGTGCCACGCATCAACTCATGAATAAAATCTCCCACAAGAAGCGGGTTAAATGTTTCCCCGTCATCTTCTTCCAACGGTTCTACCCCCGCGATGTATCGCAAATAGTATTCCGCCGGGTCTTTATGGAGTATCTTGTACCCGCTGTAAGAAAGCTTCATTTTATTGTTTGTAAAATCAGTAGAATCCATTGGCAGGACGAAATGAGTATGCTCTAACCGCGCCTGATAATTTCTTGCCGGATTAAGCATTTGCCGGAAATAGGCTGAATATAAGGCTTGGTTTCCATCGGGACACACCAATTCCAGATGGACATCTTCTTGTACTTCTGCCCACTGTCGCAGGGATTCTATAAAACTTCCGGGTTGAATATCCTTCTCAATATTCTCAATTGTTAAAATCGTAACTTCCTCGGAATTTAACACCTGCCGCATAAAGTAGTAGTGTTCCCGCGAGCGAAGGTCTTCGTAGCGGGAAAGCCCAATCGTACTCCGCTGAGTATCGGTAAGTAGAAACATTGGTGAAGGTGAACGGGGTAACACCCCTTCGATAACATTCAGAATAATAAGTGGTGTTTCCGGGCAGAGGTTACGAGAATTGACAAGGGTAGATACAGTAATTCCCTGCTGATTGTCGGTAAACATTACCGACTCCTGCCGCAAGTAATCCAGAACCAACGCAATTAACCCAACCCCTGATGACTGGCAGTCTGATATTCCATTCAATAAGACTTCTATCCTGCTGACTTCTGCCAGAATTTTGAGCCATTTATCGGAGAGTGCTTCCGGGACAGGAATCTCCATAGGCAGATTGTTTAGAAAAGTAGAAGCTTCTTCAATCGTTTTTACATGTCTGAGTTTCTTCAGGTCATCTGCCAAAAGCTGTGCACCAGGGAACTCCTTCAGCAATGTCAGGTTCTCATCTAACCAACGGATACGTTTTCGAATGTACAGGTTTTCCGTCAGTTTCAACAACCGGAGGGAGTCATCCCCGGCATACTTAGAAGCAATAAATGAATCCCGCAATATGCTGATTACGGTTTTCAGAGGATAGATACCATTCTTCCGACTCCAGCGAAATGAACTCGCTAAACAATGTAATCCCTGAAAATATCGAAATAACAGACTGTCCGCAAGTGTCTCATTTCCCGGCAACTTAAACCGTTCAGGATTCAGCAGACTTGTGTATGAATGAGAATCTGTCCCGTTATCAATGATGAAAGCGTTGCCGTCTTCAGGTAAAAAAGCACCAAGTTTATTAAGCATTCCCAACTCATCGCTACAGGTAATTATCCGCAACTTACGCAATCGATACCCCGAAGCGGGATAAATCATTTTCTCCGAATTCAGGTTAAAGCACTCATCTAACCAATCGGGAGGCATCTGATAATAGACAATCATTTCAAAATCAGCATCACATAGACCATGCAATATCTTTTTTTCCAAGCCTGAATAATAAAGCTGATTAACAAAGACAATACGGTCGAACCGATTCCAGACTTCAAAGTCAGTGCCACTCTGCTTATGTGAAAATATGGCATCTGAGTGGCTTTCCAACAGTTTCCCGTAAGCTTCCCTTACTTCGCTGAGTCGTTGAAATATCTCTTGCTGCCATGTAACTGTATCTTCCGGTAATGTTGAAGCATAGAGCATATCCCAGTTAATATCCGGTGAGAGCGCTTCTTCGTTAAAAGCTTCCCACCAGCAGAAGAACTCCCGGATAAACGGAAGTGCTGACGCATAGTCTGTTATTCTGAAAAATGCTTTATTTTTGTCGTTTAACGCCCTGTACAACATAAGATTGCGTTGCAGTCCAATTAATTTCGGCAAGGATATTGTGTCCAAACTGCTTTTGA
>JAIOTM010000004.1 GCA_021106755.1 Candidatus Cloacimonadota bacterium
TGATTCTCATTCTTTTCTGTGATACAATTTTTGCAAGCGTTTTTTAATACTGCTGTTCCATCAGGGTAAATCAAGTTCAATGAATCCTACCCAATGGTCAGCCGGTGTAAACGAGAAGTGTTTGCATGTTGTGACATTGGAATCGTTAAGAGAATCGAGATTGGATGTAATAGTAGTCTCACTAATATCAAAATCAGCAATCTGCCAGATACTAAATTTTTGAGAAAAAAGCGTGAAAGGACTTAAAAATCTTGAGGAGACATTTAGCCGACGATCAGGTTTGCCGAAATTTTCACGGTCATAACCAGATAAGAACAGCAATTGGTGTTACTCAGGTTGAAGCGAAGATATAATCCATTTGAATTTTCCTGTTAGTCCCCGCTCAAAACCTTCTACCTGAACAAAATCAAAAATCACAGCATTACCCATAAGCCTTTGAAGACCTTGCTTAATACCCGCAAGCTCATCGTTTATATCTGCAATATTAACTGGTTCATGTAGAAGATAACGAATAGTTACAGTTGTCTCGGTATTTTGAACAAACTGCATCTCTTTGATATAGTGAAGTCTTTTGAGAGGGTAAGTAACAATCGCGGGGGGAATGAATCCTTTTTCGGGACTATAGAGATATTCTTCCTCGCGACCCTCAACACTATCTATCAGGGGATAAAGAGGTCGTTTGCATTGACTGCAAGTGCGTTCCTTACTTATTTTGGCAACATCACTCATTCGGTAACGGATAAATGGATTTATGGGATTATGCAGATTCGTGCCGATTACAGTTCCATTCTGCGGGTCAGTTTCAACAACTGAATAAAGGGGCAGGCAATGGTAGCTTCGCCTATGCTCGCACCAGGCACCCAGCACAACATGTTCGGCACAACCATAATGCACAATAATTTTTGCTTCAGGAAAGACTTTCTCTATAAGGTTAAGTTGCCAATCATATACATTTTCAGACGCAAGCATAATCGCTTCGGGCTGAGGAAAAGGTATTTTGTATTTGTTGATTGTGTGACATAACAAATACAACGCACTGGGATAGGCATGAAAAAACTTGATGTTGCGGTTTCTGATATGAGTGCTATAAGTCTTAACTGCCTCTGAAGAGAAATCAAGAATATTGTAACGCCAGGAGTTGGGACCGCTTATATGCTGGATATTTCCAGAATCTGTCAATCCCCGAAATTCAGCTTTGACTGTTTTCCCTGGTATGAAACCAACTCGTTTCCACTGGTAAAAAATAGCGGCAGATTCTCTTTTTGATTCATCGAAACGATGATAGTACTGTAATGCAAGCCCCGTAGTGCCGGACGTCGCGTAGCTGGCTCGCTTGAATTTCTTATATTCAGGGCTGAGTATCGTCTTGTAGTTGCTTAGATACGTATTGCGGTCGGTAACAGGAAAAATATCTTTCAAACAATCTGGAGAATCAAGTTTGTCGATGTTTACATCTCGCAGAAATGGAGCGTAGTAGAGACATTTAGAAGCATTGTAGAGCAATTCTTTGAGAAAATTTAACTGAGTTGATTCAATTTCTTCAATCGACCAGGTCTCACTTTCGTTATAAAGTGTGTACCAGCACCAGAATTCCTTGCCAAGACGCCAGGAATAGGGTGTCTTATGCCATAGTTTATGGTATAATTTTCGTATTGCCGGAAACTGTCTGCTTATCTCTTTCAGAGCCTTCATTTTTTCATTCCACTATTGAATTTTACGGAGAATTTCCGTATGGTCAAAGGTCATAACAAAATTCAATTACTGCAAAAAAAATTGAGGATAAGCTTTTGGTCAAATCAATTTTCGAGTTTCTGCCCTTAGTGGTAGATATTTATTCTTTTTCATCTGTCACTTCATGCAAGCGTTTGTAATTCACTGAAATATAGAAAATTTTGCTTGAACAATATTGCTCGTTTCGCTTTGTGGAATCAAATTGATTAAGGAGTTCACATGAAACGAGCACTAACAGGCATCAAGCCAACAGGGATACCACATATTGGTAACTACTTTGGTGCCATTAAACCCGGACTGGAACTCGCTGAAAATTATCAGGCGTTTTACTTCATTGCCGATTATCACGCTCTTAATCAGATAAAAGACAGTAAGCAACTCAAAGATTCAAGCTACCAGGTGGCGGCAGCTTGGCTTGCATGTGGATTAGACCCAAAAAAGACATTAATCTATCGGCAATCCAGTGTCCCTGAGACTTTCGAGCTTTCAACGATTCTGGCTGCGTTTACACCTAAGGGATTGATGAACCGTGCTCACGCTTACAAGGCTGTTGTCGCCCAAAACGAGGAAGCCGGAAAGAATACAGACGATGGGGTAAATATGGGTTTATTCACTTACCCAATCCTGATGGCAGCGGATATTCTCCTTTTTGACGCGGATGTTGTTCCGGTTGGTAAAGATCAGAAGCAACATTTAGAAATGGCGATAGATATTGCCCAGACAATCAATTATACATACCAGAAGGAGTTATTGAAAATTCCTGAGCCAGTTATCCGCACAGAAACGGAAACAGTAATCGGGCTTGATGGCAGAAAAATGAGCAAGAGTTACAATAACGTGATTCCCCTTTTTCTCCCTGCCGGGCAATTGCGTAAGCACGTAATGCGGATTGTAACTAACTCACAAACTGTGGAAGAATCCAAAGACCCTGAAACATGCAATATCTTTGCTCTTTACAAGCTTTTTGCGTCGAAACATGAACAGGAAGCTTTAGCAAAAATGTACCGCGATGGTGGGATGGGATGGGGAGTAGCTAAACAAACTCTGTTTGAAAAAATGGACATAGAACTTACTCCTTACCGGAATCACTACGATGAGCTAATGAGCGATAAAGCTCAGATTGATAAGATATTAGATGAAGGTTCAGCCCTCGCCCGGTCTATCGCTGTCCGTAAAATGGCAAAGTTGAGAAAAGCACTGGGTGTTGGTTGAAGAGGTACTGTTTCTTTGTTGTTAATCAGTGTCATATCAAGACTGACTCATCGTAAAATGCGTTCTGTCTTATACTCCCATGACAAGGAAGGAGAAACGCAATGCGGCAGGTCATGTATGTTGGTAAACCAATCATCGGGTCTTTTGGGAGTTCTCTCAGGCATATGTCACCTCTGTCTTGACGCAACACTGGTTATTCAGGAGAGGTTGTGATGAGGAAACAAGCATGAAAGCATTTATAAAGCGCCATATTTCTTCCTACAAGCTCAAACAGATTTTTTCGCTCTATGTAGCTACAATGTTTACTATGGTGCTTGGTTTGGGGGTCAGCAAACTCAACACCCATCTACTTACTACGCTTGAGTACGGTAGCCTGAAGTATATAGAGAGCGTCTTTATGCTGACAGCTACTTTGTTGTCGTTCGGGCTGTTTCCCACACTTTCGACATTAACACCACGTTTCAATAACACGGAGCGAAAAGCCCGTTTCTTCGGGATGAGCCTCGTTTTCTTTTTAATAGTTAGCGGGTTTATCTCTCTCTGTATTTTCGGGTTTGCGTTTATTCAGCCGCTGATTTTCGAACAGAATCTTCGCTGGCTCTTTGCCGCCTCTGCCATACTGGCTATCGGTATTCCTTCACGGCAGTATATTGAAGGCATTTTAAGTGGCGACAATCAGATTCACAAGCTGGCTCTTTATAAAATTATGCCCCAGACAATCTACATCCTGGTAGCTCTGGTAATTGCTTATTTATTCACCTACAATATTGCTATCGCCTGGTTTTTAAGACTAATAAGCATGATTGTATCTCTATGTGTCATACTAATTACGCTCAAACCTAAGTTCACGGGACTCCGAAAATACAGTAAACTTATTCTGAGATACAATAAGAAAAAAGGGATTCATGTTTATTTCGGAACCCTGTTTGGAGTGGTCAGTGCACAGCTATCGCCACTATTCATCAGCTATTTCACCAGCGATAATACTAATGTGGGATATTTTTCCCTTGCCCGAAACATTGCATTGCCCCTCGCCCTGATTCCAATTACTCTGGGACATACTTTTTTTAAAGAGTTTGCCACCAGCAGTAGAATAAAACCCAAAGTTTTATTCGCTTCTCTGATGATTACTCTCAGTACTCTTGTAATATTCCTTTTCACTATTAAACCATTTATGCTTTGGGTGTTTGGTACAGATTATACTGAGGCGGCGAATATTTCCCGGATTATTGTTGTCGGGACAGTAGCACTTGGTTATGGTGATTTCTTCAGACGTTTTCTATGGGCACACGGGCAAGGTAAATCCATCAGAAATGGAGCAATTGTGGCAGGTAGTGTTACATTTCTCGGAAACGTGTTTGCTATCGCAAAATGGGGTGTTAATGGTGCAGCGTTCACACTGATTGCAGCTAGTACAGCTTATTTGTTGTGCATGATGTTATCCTATTTTATTTATATCAGAAGGATTAATAGAAAAACAACTTATGGTTTAGTGTTATCTCTGGATTATGAAATTGAAGGCATCGGAACAGGTTCTTTATCAGATATGGTTACTTTACCAACTGGTAAACTATTGGATGTGTTTGACGAAGAAGGAGCCAGACTCACTATCATGGCTGAGATGGGACATTATTGGGCTATGAAACGCTATCCCAAACGGTTCGAATCCGATATCGAATTATTTGAAGAGCAACTTAAAGATGCTGTAAAGCGAGGACATGATGTACAATTGCACTTGCACCCTCAATGGTTCAACAGCACATTTAATGGTACAGAATGGGAATTCGAATACAATCAGAGTATCACAGGAAGCATGACAACGGATTATCCTCTCGCACTTGCCATGCTGAAAAAAGGGAAGCAGGATCTGGAAAACCTGTTAAAACCTGTAAATCCTGAATACCAGTGCCGTTGCTACCGACAAGGATGGTTTGTTATGCAGCCTTCCCGCAAGATACTTACTGCTTTGAAAGAGACCGGATTTGTTCTGGATTCATCTGTCCCCAAAGGTAGTATAAAAGACTCAATTTACGTAAAATTCGATTATAATACAGCAACATCCTATTTCCGACCATGGAAACCACAACTTGATGATATCTGTCAACATGAACCACGAGAGACATTTCTGGAATTTCCAATTTTCTCGTTTTTTTCCAGACTACCTCTTCATATTAACCCCAACTTTGTTAACAACCGGAAGTTTCAGAAATTATTATCGAAAATATTTGCGGGAAGTTCTCAATCAGTCAAATCAGTCAAAAGGACAAAAAAAGCATCTGTTTTTCCATTCTATCGCAGATCTTATCAGATTGATTTCACGACGATGTATTCCGACTTATTGTATTCTCAGGTAAATCGAATTGCCCATCGAAAGTCGGATATTCCTTTTGTACCACTTGTGTTGATTGGACACTCTAAAAAATTCTGCCTGCCATCTCAGATACGTATGTTTATCCAGAGAGTTAAAAAGCTTAAGAATGTTGATTTCTATACGATGTCTGAAGCCTATGAGAGGTATATAGATGAGTAACACACGCGGTCGCACTGTACAATCAATCAAAAAAGCAATGCCATGGTTACATACCGCTTATCGCAAGATAAAATACAAGAAAACAAAAGTAATTCTTGAAGAAATCGTTGATATTCTTATAAATAAGCTTCAAATTACTTACGGCGATACATTGATAGTACATACTTCTTTAAGTCGATTCCAATTGACCAATGCTCTTCCAGAGGATGTTTACTACGTACTCCAGAAATGTGTCGGAGCAAAAGGTAATATCCTCATGCCAACTTTTATCCCAGTTAAGCATTTGCTTTCCACTGAGCCGTATTATGCTGGCAATGTTCCGGGGCACAATGGATTAATCAACGAATTATTCCGCATGGAACCTTCGGTGCTGTGTAGTACACATCCCTGGAAACCAATTGCGGTATGGGGTGCTGACGCTCAGGAACTCATTTCGGAGCACCACCTTTCTGAAAGGGCGTTTGATAAGCATTCTCCGTACTATAAAGCTATGGCTCTTGGGGCAAAAATTATCGGAATCGGAACGTCATTTCAGTATTTATCGTTTGCTCATGTCATTGAAGATGTTCATCCAGAACTGTTTCCCCCAATCTACACCGAGCCTATAGACAAGATTTGTTACTCTGTTAACGGAGAAAAAATAGCTGCCCGATTCGGTCATATTCTACCAATTGCCCAGAAGCATCATTCATTTGAAAACATCAGAAAACATATTGATGATAGTTTCGCCAGAGAGTTTAAATACAGGGAAATTTATTTTTCTATCGCTGATTCAAAAAAACTGTACATGCGTATGCTGGAATTGGCTCAACAGGGCATTACAATTTATGGAGACTATAAGAAACAGCAAGGTCTTTGAAAAATCATCCATCGAATAATCTGATAACTTACCACTCAATTATCACAGCACCCCAAGAATATCCTACACCGAATCCAGCCGTAAGCACCTTAGTTCCACTGGATAGTCGTCCCTGTTCAGCCATGTTTGCGAGAACGATAGGTATTGAGGATGATACGGTGTTACCATAATTTTCCATATCAATGATAAATTTATCTTCAGGTATATCAATTAAGCTACAGAGTGTGTCCAGAATAAACTTGTTAGCCTGATGGAAAACGAAAGAATCAATATCATCAAGTTTCATTCTGGCTTTGGACAAAACGTTTTCTATCAGACATGGAACTGTATCCATTGTAAAATTTAATATTTCGGGTCCATCCATGTACAATTGTCTTACACCTGCCGTTTTGTTTTCATTGCCGTTTGCCCGGTATCGGAAACCTCCGACTGGATTTATCAGGTTTTGCCAGCCGCTTCCATTTGTACCAAGATCAACAGCAAGAATAGCTTCACGTTCCGAAGCTCTTATAAGCGTTGCTGTAGCGGCATCTCCAAAGATGGTCATATTAGCTTTATCATCTGACGCGATATGTTTTGTAAGAGTATCGCCAGTCAAGAGCAGTATATTTGTGGCTATCCCGGAAGAAATGAACCCGTTTGCTGTAGCTAAACCATACATATAAGCAGAACAACCCAGACTGATGTCGAATGCTCCGCAATGAGTTGGCAATCCTAACTTGTGTTGTAAGATACAAGCCCCTGTAGGAAGATAATATTCGGGGCTTTGAGTGCAAAGTATGAGCATATCAATAGTTGATCTATCTATCTGAATGAGCAATTTCTCAGCCGCTTCGTAAGCGAGATCAAGTGCTGTTTCATTATCTCCGGCAATATGCCTTTGCTGGATTCCTACGTTTTTTAACACTTTCAGTGAGTTAAACTCAGGGAAAAGCTGCTTTATATCTTTGTTGTCCAATACTTTTTCCGGTAAATGATATGTAATTTTAATAATTTCACTTCCCATTGTTACTCCTCAACAAGCAATTTATTTCCAATTCACTTGTGAATCGGTTAATGTCAAGAACAACATCAACCAGCAAGGATACTTCATTTTTTCAAGAAAATTCAGTTATGTTGTTTTTCATGTTCAATGTTGCACTTTGCATCTGAAGAAA
>JAIOTM010000335.1 GCA_021106755.1 Candidatus Cloacimonadota bacterium
GCAAACCTGTTTGCCAGAAGAACATAAAAATTTAACCCTGAATATTTTCAAATATGCGATGAATTTTTTAAATCCTTCTCGCTACACATCTTCACCACCTTTTTCAAATCCTACTACATTAAATGGGTTAAAATTCCGTATTTTTTACAACTTGTAATCTGGATACAAAAATGGCTCCTGAGGAGGGATTTGAACCCCCGACCAATTGGTTAACAGCCAACTGCTCTACCGCTGAGCTACTCAGGAGCAATGCTTATTGCGTAGGAAATTTAGGGGCGTTTTTATGTCAACGAAATTCTGACTAAAACACCTGATGCCTTTCAACGCTAATGCTATCTTATTCTTTTTCGAAGTGTTGAGGACCTTTGGTGAATCTATCAAGCATACTGCCAGCTACCGTGTAGAGGGTAACTGTTTCGTTGTTCTTCCTGACGAAGAATTCGTTTTTCCCTTCAGGTTTTTCGATGAATGTGAGCAATATTTTCACGCCATTCAGCTTCTCAATTGTAACAGTCAGTTCCGGCTTTTCAAATAGCTCCTCGAAAGTCTCATACTGATTGTCCACGAAAGTCCCGGTTCGGAGTGCTGTCAACCCGGTGAGAATTTTGTTTAACTGCTTGTTTTTCAAACCAACGTTGAAGCTACCTTCAGAGTCGTTGTAAATCCAGACTGTATCGCTCTTAGCCAGGTTGTAGCTGTTCTGTTTATAGCTGATGAATAGCTGGGCGATGTCGTCTTTTTCCAGATCGATAATGTCCTTTTTCCGCCAGCGTTCAGCAGTAGTAATCAGGTTATGGGTAATATTCAGACCAAGCTGGTAAATCGCGTCTTTATCGATAACTCTGCCATAGCTGAAGTTGTAGTTATCGGATTTTCCGATGATGACATCGGCAATGGTTTTACCGGAAGCATCAAACAGCGTTACTCGTGTTCCGAGAGAGTCGGTGACATTGTAATCTTCCTGGGCTTCCTGAGATTCGGAAACTGGCATTGAAGATGTATCAACAGCCAGAACGCGGTCAAAAAAACCGTTAATACTATGCTCGTTCGCGGGAAATTCAATTGGCTCCATCAGCATCCACTTTCCATTGTTAAGGGAGAGGCGTAGCGTATCAGTCACGTTAGAGAGTCGTATTCCAGCAACCTGGGTAGAATCCACATCGAAGAATAAATCACGCTGTTCGACATGGTCTCTTGTCCTCGAAATCAGGAACAAGATGATAAGTACAACCAGTACACCGAGTAGAATCAGATTATTTTTCTTCATAAATTTCCCTCAGTACTTTTTTTCTGTTAGCATATCCATTCATTATGATTAATCCGATAATAATTGCCGCGAGTGATGGCAGGAGGATATTTATCCACTTCCACACTTTTTTCATATCCGGGGCAACATCTTTTAAGGGATAAAACTCGCTTCCACGGGAACGAATTGAGATAAGGTCTTCATCTCCCGCCATGTAATCTATCGAGTTAAGAACAAATTCGATATTTCCGGGAACGCGTCCCGATCCAGTTTCTTTGATAATATCCGAATCACTTACAACGAGAAGCTGAGCAGAGGAAGTAGAGTTTATGAAACCTTC
Organism: Candidatus Cloacimonadota bacterium; assembly: GCA_021106755.1. Classification (GTDB taxonomy): domain Bacteria; phylum Cloacimonadota; class Cloacimonadia; order Cloacimonadales; family JAIOQZ01; genus JAIOTM01. Next base: position 1,587 of record JAIOTM010000335.1, read on the forward strand.
GTCATGGGATTCCATCATAGCAAAAAAACTTGCAAAGCTACCTGTAAATATTCCACTAACTGTTTTTGGATTATCCAGCAAAGCCAGTTTCAAATCTTTTTGCAGAAACTGAGTGTAATCGATTTTCGGATTGGGTCCTGGTACTTCGCCAGAATTCTTACTGGTCCAGAGCAGAGGTGTAAAATTAACATTGTGGGGCAGTTCCAGCGTATCAATTTTAGACGCGAATATAAGCTGAATCCCTTCTATGTCTTTTGCGATGATATGGTCGGTCTCTGTCTTCAGAATAAGTGGGAAAAACGGGAAATTAATCGGCGTGTTTGTTCGGAAGAAGCCCTGTTGACGTTGTATCTGAATCTGTCCGCAATTCGCGTCAGTAATAAGTGTTTGCTCTAACCTGATACCGTAGTGGTTCAATAAGTCAAACAGATTAGACTTGATTGCATGAGCTGATCCGGCTTGCAAATCTGCCAGAATTCTGTCCTGAAAGAAGAGCACGTTGCCACCACCCATAATAAACTGGTCAAGATTGTATAGCTGAGTGGTTGTGAGCGAGTCTTCGATACCAGCAAACAGAAGTGCTTTTATGTCGCTTCCTATCGGGCTGATTAAATCAATGGAGCGAACTTCGTAGTTCTTTCCAATAAGCTGCTTGAGAGTAGCATATTCTTCTCTCTGCGGACGCCCCGGCATAGGTGCAACTTCTTTCTCTATGGCAAATAGCCCTATTTTCTTGAGACCTTGTGATGTTATACGCTTAATTGTACTGGTAATCTCATATTCTAATCCCTGTGTTCCTTGCACAACCGGGATAGTTTCGGTTTTATCACGATAGAGAAAAACCAGTCCCATATAAACTTCGCGAGAAACGAACTGATCGTTTTCGGCAACCTGCATTCGGAGCGGCTGAATCCTGTATTTTCTTGCCTCATCTTTCAGGTCTTCTTCACCAGTAGGATCAAGGAACTCAAACCTGAGTTTACCACGCGAATATGCCTGATACTCAGAGAGAATATCATTTGCATAACGTCTCGCGTCGGCATACTGAGCCGGTAGGTTTTTGCTGTAATAGGCTTTAATAACTAACCGTTCCGGCAATTGCTTAACGACATTCTTACTGGATTTGGACAGAGAGTAAACTTTGCCTTTTGTCAGGTCGAACCGATGAAACATTGAGAGAGAGACCAGGTTCAGAAATACAAGAACAGCAATAAGGATAATTACGTTAAACTGGACTGATTTGGTTTTCTTAAATTGTTTCATTTCCACCTCCTATTTCCATTTCCTGGATTCCATTGCCACAACCGCGAGTCGCAGAAAGAAAACAATGAGTGAAAGGAAATAGATGATGTTACGGGTGTCTATAACACCCCTTGTAAGATTGGATAAATGGTAGCCGACACTGATATACTGAAAGAATCCGGCAACTCCCGATGGAATTATCATTAGTGTGTATTCCAGAATGAAAAGGAAAAACACTATAAGAAAGCTGATGATAAACGCCACAATCTGATTTTCGGTTAAAGCCGACGTGAAGATTCCCACGCTGGTATAAACACCTCCGAGAAGGAGTAATCCAAGATAACCGGTAAAGATAGGACCATAGTCCAGTTCCGTTCCGAGAATAATGATGGTGAATAGGTGAATCAGTGTAAACAGCATTGTAACGGCAATTAAGCCAAGTGCTGACAAGAATTTGCCATGTATTATCTCAGCATCGTTTACCGGCAAAGTAGTTAACAACTCAAGGGTTCCCGAACTTCTCTCTTTCGCTACTAATCCCATAGTTATTGCTGGTATAAAGAAGAGATAGATTATTGGAATAATACCAAATAGCGATCTCATATCCGCCTGATTATTCAGAAACAGAGGAGAGGAGAAGAACCAGCCGGTTATCAGCAGGAAAACAACCATAACGATATAAGCGGCAGGTGATTGGAAATAAGTTTGAAACTCTTTCTTCGAAATTAGTTTTGAATATCTCATGAGGTTGTACCTCCATCATCAATCGTCAGGTTACGGAATACGTCCTCAAGGCTGACAGATTCGCGGTACATCTCCAGCAATACCCAGTTTGTCTGCTTGAACCAGTTATATATATCCTTGCGGAAATCCTGATTAGTATCGAATTCGATTTCGTATTTTGTGTTGTCAGCTTCAGATGAAGTTTCGATAAGAGTCAGTGCCGGAATTGCCTGCGTTAAGGTAGCAATTTCTGCTTGAGGAATATCAGAAATAAGTACTAAGTGGGTTTTGTTCCGATGAGCAGCCTTGAGTTCTTCGGTTGCTCCGTCAGCGACAATTTTACCTTTGTTGATGATAATGATTCTATCGCAGACTGCCTGTACTTCCTGAAGAATATGGCTGGAGATTATTAAAGTCTTATCCTTACCGAGTTCCTGAATCAATTCCCTGATTTCAATAATCTGGTTAGGATCAAGCCCGGTTGTTGGCTCATCAAGAATAAGAATTCTGGGGTCGTGGATAATAGCCTGAGCGAGTCCAACTCGTTGTTTGTAACCTTTCGAGAGGGTGTCAATCCGCTTGGATATAACTTCCTCAATGCCAGTTTTACTGATTACTCTGCGGAGAGTTTGTTTGAATTCTTGTTTTGGGATGCTCCGCATATCGGCTATAAATGCCAGAAAATCGTAAACCGTCATATCGGTATATAGTGGATTGTTTTCCGGTAAATAGCCAATCATTTGCCTGATTTCGCGCGAATGCTCGTAGATATTGTATTTATCATCTACAATAATATTCCCATTAGTGGGGCTGAGGAAGCAGGTAAGCACCTTAAGCGTGGTGGATTTACCAGCTCCGTTCGGTCCGAGGAATCCGAGGATTTGACCTTCGGGCACATCAAAGGAAATATTATCGACCGCGTGAACTTGCCCGTAGTTTTTGACAAGGTTCTCAAGTCGTATCATTTGATACTCCTTCTTTATTTTTTTGTTTGTGTTTTATAATTTCAAAAACGAGATAACACTATTTTTGTTACTCGCAAAATATGAAAAAACGCTATCCCTGTGGAGAAGCTCACAAAATCATACTGTGTTATGTAGTTTTAACGCGTTTTTATATGTGCGTTCAATTCTTTTTTCTTCGGTTCTGTCAGCGATATAGTGTCCCCTTCCGCTATGCCCTTGATAATCTCCACCTTCTGAAGGTCGTTTATGCCTGTCTTAACAATTACCGATGTTTTAGTGGTGTCGTTGACTACATGATAGACAATGTCATTACCTTTATCGTCAGCGAAGATAGCACGAATAGGAACCACAACTATATCATCATGGGTTTCCCCGATAATTGTAGTATTAGCAGTCATTCCGGGCTTCAACCTTTTG
>JAIOTM010000435.1 GCA_021106755.1 Candidatus Cloacimonadota bacterium
GAGCAGCATCGGTGTGCAACAGCACTCCCTTTTCGTGGGCAGTAAGGGCAATTTTCTGTAGCGGCTGAACTGTTCCAACTTCGTTGTTGGCAAGCATTATCGTGATAAGAATTGTATCAGAGCGAATTGCCGCGGCAATGTCTTCGGGATTCACCATGCCAGTGGAATCGACTGACAAGTATGTTATCTGAAAACCGTTCTCTTCTAACCAGCGACAAACTTCTATTATAGCAGGATGTTCCACCTTTGAAGTGATGATGTGCCGTCCTCTGTCTTTTCGGGATAAAGCTACACCTTTCACCGCCATGTTGTTGGATTCCGATCCACCGCTGGTAAAGATAATCTCGTCAGGTTTTGCCCCGATACACTCCGCCACCTGTCGCCGGGCTTCGCTGACTGCTTTCCTCGCCTGAACCCCATACCAGTGAGAACTGGACGGATTACCGAAAAAAGTTGTTAAGTAGGGCTGTATAGCTTCTACTACCCGTGGGTCGATGGGGGTAGTCGCATTGTAATCCAGATATATCGGTTTAGTTCTATCTTTCATCTGATTCCTCCAAAACTCGCCTGCCTTTGTTCGTGATATAACGTAAATCTTTCTGTCGAATAACAATACCTTCCGAATCAAAGATAGAGAACAATAGTAAGCATATTTTTCGGTTTCCGTCAATTACATCCCTGAATTGGGCAACAGTGATGCTTTCCTCGCTATCTGTCAGGTATCGTAGTAATTCTAATCGGCATTTATTAACAACATCGCAATAAAGGTAGTGTCCATCAGTAAAGAAAGCTTGTTTACGACCAACAAGGTAGCGTAGAATCTCACGCAATCGTTTCTCGTCAATTCCGGTTTTAGTTGCCTTTTTCATCATCTCCGATAGAAGAGGTGTTCTCATGCCGCAATTTTTCAGAAAATTTTTGATAAGCCGGATATGCCCTTTGTCCACCTGCGAAAGCTGAATTTCATGTTTCACTAACGCCCAGGTATTATTTACCTGTTTCAGGATGCCGGCTTGGGTCATTTCTTTCAATAGCAGACGAACAACTTCTTCTCCGGCGTGATTTCGGTGCACATTCAAAAGACCTGTGAGTTCGTCACGGGTTTTGCCCCCCGGTTCCATAGGGTTTATTTTATGGAAAACGGCGAGGTGTCGCTTAATTCTCTCCGCGAGAAGCTCTTTACGAACTTTCAGCCACAAGATTGTCTGCCGTGGTAGATTGTAAACTTCAATATCTTCGGAAAATCCTGCCGAAATCTACTCTACGGTGCGTTCTCTGGTAACTCCCAGGCGGTCGGCTATTTGCTTTGACGTAAGCGGGACAATACTTTTCCGGACTTCTTCAGCTATCAGTTGTTCTACACCACCAGCCGAAAGCTTCGCCATCTTTTTAATGAGTGGTTCTGGTCGCCTTCTGTGGTGTAAAGGATGAGCATCAATAATCTCACCCCCGCCGAGAGTAATATCTGCCGAACTGGAGCGTACAATAAATCTATCGCCATGCTGTACAACCGCTGGTCGGGCAAGATGAATCTGAACGAGAGCTTCTTCCCCACCTCGTAATTTGTTTACATTGATAAGATGAATCCTGACCTGTTGCGAAACCGTACCCAACAGAAAATGAAGCTGTGACCAGATATTCAGGGAGGATTTGCCCGGGAAAAATTTCAATAACGCGTCTATTAAAGTAGTAGCTTCAAGGGTTCTGTCGGCAATCAGGGAGCCGCTTGTTACCTCGCTTCGTTCTAATCCTGGTAGACTAAGCGAAGCCCTGTCACCCGCGAGAACACTGTCTGTTTCTTCACAGTGTCGCTCTAATCGACGGATTCGATATTCTTTACCTTCCGGCAACAAAACAACTTTGTCACCTTTGCTGACATTACCGCCAAGTACAGAACCATTTACGACAGTTCCATGCCCTTTAACCTGAAATATCCGGTCTATATACATGCGAAAGACATCCCGTTCCTGCTGGGGTTTTTCCGCTTCAGTGCAAGTGAGAACTGCTTCTCGAATCTGCTCTAATCCTTCGTTAGTACGAGATGAAAACGGAATTATCGGAGCATCTGCCAAAAAGGTTCCTTCTAATAACTCCCTAATCTCCCGCGAAGCGAAATCTATTAGTTCAGAATCAACGAGATCGACCTTGGTAAGAACGACAAATCCTGTTGGAATACCAAGCATAGACATAATTTGCAGATGCTCGACAGTTTGCGGCATTACGCCGCTATCGGCGGCTATTACCAGCATTACCGCGTCTATCCCGGAAGACCCGGAGACCATTGTATCGACAAAATCAGCATGACCGGGAACATCCACTACGCTCACGGTATGTTCGGGAGTAAGAGCAATGTGAGTAAAACCGAGGTGGATTGTAATACCGCGAAGTTTTTCCTCTTTATGAGTGTCGCAGTCGAATCCCGACAACGCTTTTACAAGCGTTGTCTTTCCGTGGTCGATGTGTCCGGCAGTACCAAGTATGAAGTGCTTATTCATGAGTTATTTCTGTTGCGGAATTCCCCGCTGTTCGCGGACAACTTCAGCCTGTGATTTTCTGAGATAGTACGGCTCTAAGTCAGCGATTTCATCTATTGAAGTAAGCTTTATCGCTTTTGGAACAAGACTCAGCATTGCCGAAGCAAGCGGAATATGCTGATGAGGTAGTCCGATAACAGCTTGAATGCCATATTCGGCAAATTTATTACTACATAGGTTTACTCCATCTCCAAGTGCAATTACTTTCCCATCTATCTGGGATAGTATCGCTTCCGGCAGGGAACAGGCAGGGGCAATAATTTCCTCTAACTCTGGTGTGTAAAGGGCACAATAGACTTCTTGCATACGGGCATCTTTCAAAACTAATATCGGGTACGCGCTACCATAAGCGTTTGCCGCGATGAGTTTTAGCGAATTAATCGGCACTAATGGCAGATTCCGCGCGAAACATAGCCCTTTAGCCGTTGCCAATCCTATTCTTACTCCGGTAAAAGAGCCTGGACCATTAGCTACCGCAATTATTTCAATATCATTCATAGTAACCTGAGCCGCTTCAAGACATGCTTCAATTTGGGGAAGCACACGCTCGGAGTGAGTAACTCGAATATCGGCGTATTGCATTGCAAACAGATTCTCCGGTGTGCCTACCGCAATGCTTCCGCTACTGGAGCAGGTTTCTATCGTCAGAATCATCTTGGTTGCCCTTCAATTTTCAGATATTTGTAAAGTGCTGTGATTTCTTTCATCAAATCAGGTATATGTAATTGCTGGGGACATTTCTGCATACATTCACCGCATCCGTTACAATTATGAGAACGCTTATCTTCGGGTATCATACTCAGCATAAATTTCGATTTCCCTTTATTGTGAAACAGATTCCACTCATTGTAATAGTAAAGCAATAAGGGAATATTTACACTTCGAGGACACGGGACGCAGTATGTACAATTAGTACATCCAATCGGTTTTAATAACTTGTATTTTTGCCGAATTTCGTCAAATACTCCAAGCTCTTTTTCGGTTAAAATGCCAATTTCAGCTTCAGAAGCATACTCAATATTCAGCATCACTTCCTCTATGTTCTGCATACCGCTTAAAACAGTTCCTACCTGCGACTTATTCCATAACCAGCTAAGTGCTCGTTGAGCGTAGGTCTGCTCATTCCCTGAGTAATTCCAGATTTCCTCGATTTGAAGTGGAATGTTGCGGACTAAATCGCCTCCGCGCAGGGGTTCCATAATGTTTACAGCAGTCCCTTTTTCATGGGCATAGATTAATCCGGCACTGCCCGCCTGAAAATCTGTATCTATATAATTATGCTGAATCATACAGAAATCCCATGTATGAGCGTCAACAATCTCGCGAAAGACATCTGCTTTGTCGTGGAATGAGAACCCAAAATACGAAATACGCCCTTCCTTTTTCTTCCGCTCTCCCCACTCAATCAAATTTAGCTTTTTTACCGTCTCCCACTGCGGACGTGATAACGCGTGAAGCAGGTAGAAGTCTATATGGTCGGTTTTAAGCCGCTCAAAATGTTCCTCGAATATTTTTTCAACCCCCGCAATATCTTCCACTCCCCATAGCGGGAGTTTGTCGGCAATTTTCACTTTTGCCCGGTATCCATCTTTGAGAGCTTTACCGAGAACTACTTCGCTCATACCACCGTGGTAAACATAAGCTGTATCACAGTAGTTGACACCATTGTCTATGGCGTAGCGAATCATGTGGATTGCCTTATCTTCAATGATTTCAGCAGGATTGTTATTCCGCACAGGCAGTCGCATACAGCCAAAGCCTAGTGCCGAAGCCTTCCAATCGATTCCGTTCAACTGGCGGTATTGCATTTCAAGCTCCTTCTATGTGTTATTGATAACAATATAAATATCACATACGTTTGTGCCTGTCATTCCAGATTGAAACAATCCGTTAGTTTGCATAAAAAACGTATATGAGTCATTGTTAGTCAGATAGTTGTCAATGTCCATCTCTTTTGCCTTTGCGGTAGCGAGAATTTCGGGATTAGCGAAAGCTCCGGCAGCATCGGTTGGTCCATCGTTGCCATCGGTAGCAAGTGAAGCAAAATGGAACGTTTTTCCATGCTTTTGCATCAGTCGAAACATTTCCAGAGCAAGTTGCTGATTACGTCCACCTACACCGTTTCCGGTAACATTCAGGCTCATCTCTCCCCCACCTACAAGGCAAACGGAGTTGTTATAACTAGCTATTTCATCAAAAATTATCTTTGCCCCTGTCGAAACATCGCATGTAAGAGTTGGCAGACGCTTTGTTGTGAATCCAGCCGCCTTCGCTTCACTAATTGCCGCTTCAACTGCATTTTTATTAGAGCCAATGCCGATTGTCTTTATCCCATTTAATGTAGTAGGATTTGAAAAAGGTGGTGAAGATGTGTAGCGAGAAGGATTTAAAAAATTCATCGCATATTTGAAAATATTCAGGGTTAAATTTTTATGTTCTTCTGGCAAACAGGTTTGC
>JAIOTM010000269.1 GCA_021106755.1 Candidatus Cloacimonadota bacterium
AGTTATCCGTATTTGTTTCTGCTTGGTTGAAGTCATTTTAGCAGGGAAATAAATCTTGAAAGTTGTACCTTTATCAGGTTCGCTATAAACCCATATACTCCCACCACTTTGTTTGACAATCCCGTAGGCGGTTGAAATTCCCAGCCCTGTACCTTTGCCGTGTTCTTTTGTTGTGAAAAACGGCTCAAAAATCCTTTCTTGAACTTCTTTTGTCATACCGATACCGGTATCACTGATTGCTAGCATGACATGTTTTCCAGGTGCAGCTTCCTTGTGTTTTGAAGCATACTCTTCGTCAAGTTCAACGTTTTGGGTCTCAATTACGAGTTTTCCACCTTCAGGCATTGCATCTCGAGCATTTACCACAAGATTCATAATTACTTGCTCGATTTGTCCGCTATCAGCTTTGATAGTATATAGGTTTTCAGCAAGAATCGATGTAAATTCGATGTCTTCGCCGATAAGCCGATATAGCATATTCTCAATATCTTTTACGATATTGTTCAAGCATAATATAGTTGGTTGTAGTATTTGCTTTCTGCTGAACGCTAAAAGCTGACGAGTAAGATTTATTGCACGTGAAGCACTCTTCATGATATTGTCGATTTTAATATAATTTGGATCTTCTTTTTCAAAATCCATCATCAGAAGCTCGGAATATCCGAGTATGACGTTGAGAATATTGTTGAAGTCGTGTGCAACCCCACCTGCGAGTATGCCGATTGCCTCCATTTTTTGCGCCTGCCTGAACTGTGCTTCAAGTTCTGTAATTTCCACCTCAGCTCTTTTTTTCTCGGTGAATCTTCCCAAAGTTTCGGCGACTACATCAATAAGTGCTTGTTCTTCCTTCAAAAACGAACTTCCATTTCTCTTGGGTTTCTCTACAAGATTAGCAATCTCAATTTCTCCGGCAATAGCGTCTTTTACCATGATATTCGCAGTTATTTTCCACCTACTGTCGATATAATTTTCCGATAAAAACTCCATATCATCGATTGTAATCCGAAGGCAGGTATTTTCTGGATATTGCATGCCTGATGGTATGATATTTACAGTTTCCAGATACAATTCTTCCAGTGTTATGTTTTCCCTTTCAGCAATTTTAGACAAACCGAATAATACCTTTAGCTCTTTCACACGTTCTCTGAGCTGCTCCTCAATTTGCTTGATTTCAGTGATATCCACAATGATTCCCCTGAGACCGACAGGTTTACCGTTGCTGATAATCGGTGATGAATGTACGATAATAGGAAACTCGGAACCATCTTTTCTAATTGCCTTGTATTCCACAGGTACTTTTTCGTAACCGAGTAATGTTTTTTCGATATTCAGACTAGCTATTTTTCTATCTTCTGGAACCAAGAACTGCAGCGCATTAACACCCTTATCAAAATCCTCCTGCATATATCCAAATTTCTCAAAGGCTATTCTATTTACGTATTTCAGATTTCCATGAACATCACATTCATAAATCAACTCTGGCAGCAATTCTGCCATTTCACGGAATTTTTCTTCACTCGCGCGCAATGCTTCCTCCGACTGCTTGCGCTGAATTGCCATTGCAATCTGATCCGAGACAAATTCCAAGATTTCCAAATCTTGCTGAGTGTAAATCTTGTCTTTTCTGTAACTCTGAAGTGTAATATTGCCTAATACATTTTTTCCGAATCTTAATGGCACACCGAGCCAGGATTCACATTTTGAACCTATCGATTGGACGATGCCTTCCTCTGTCATTCGCTTAATGTCTTCTTTAGTAAGCAGGAGAGATTTGTTTTGTTTTATTACATAAGCACTGAGGGATTTACCTGCAGGATGTATTGTAAATGAATCGTGTTCATCAATATAAAAAGGTAATGAAAATGAACTAGTTTCCTGATTATAAAGTGCGATAAACATATTCGTAGCATCCACAATCTTACCAAGATGCCATCGGATTGATAAATATAGCTCATCAATATCTTGCGTCGAGTTGCTAGCATTCGAAATATCATATAGAACTTTCTGAATCAATTCCGCCTTCTTGCGCTCGGTGATGTCTTTCACTGTTCCCATGCTTGCGACCGCACTTTGATATTGAATAATTCCTACATTCAAAATCACAATAACCTGGGTTACACCATCCTTATGTAATATATGAATTTCGTACTCTGTGGGAACATCTTCCCCTGCCTGCCTTAGACGATAGCGATCTGCAACCAGTTCTCTATCCACAGGAGCTATAAGTTGTATGAAATCTCTCCCAACCAACTCATCCGCATTGAAGCCTATCATTCCGGTAAAAGCTTCATTGATAAATATAATTTTTCCATTCTGTTCGATAAAAACGCCATCCTGATTTTTATCTATTAATGTACGATATTTTTCTTCGGATTGCTTTAATGCAGCTTCAGCAGTCTTACGCTCGGTGATGTTGCGAACAATTGCCTGTATATGAATGCCGGTGGACATCTCGACTTTATTCAGTCTGACTTCAGCATCGAACAGAGAACCATTCAATGTCTTGTGCTGCCACTCGAATAGCTGAGGATTTCCGTCAACTGCAGCATTGATTTTCTCTAAAGCCTTTTCATTGGATTTCCTTCCATCAGGCTGAATAGGTGGTGAAAAATCTACAGGTGAGTGGGATAATATGTCTTCCCTGGTGCATTCAAACAATTCAGTAGTTTTCTGATTACATTCGATGAACATATCACCTTTCATCAGAAAAATCGCATCACCTGCAGTTTCAAACAGAGTACGGTAGCGCATTTCCGATTCAAATAGTGCTTCCTCAGCTTTTCTCCGCTCGGTGATGTCCGTAGCCATACCAGCCATAGCTACTGGAATTCCATTTCCATCCTTGAGTAAAGTGGTCGTCATTTCCGTTGGGAATATTGTGCCATCTTTGCGAATATGTCCCACCTCACCTGCATTGTATCCCGTTTCCATGACTATGCTGTTGAATGTTTCAACATAGTTTTTAAACTGCTCTTCATTATGAAAGATACTGAGATGTTGACCGAGTAATTCCTCCACTTTTTCGTAGCCATGCATACTTGCCCATGTATCATTTATAAACAGCAAATTCCCCTTAAGGTCGGCAATTGCCATTCCATCTGCGGATTGTTCCACAAAAGAAGATAAGAACTTTATGCGTTCCTCAGCCTTTTTCCGTTCGGATATATCTAGTAGAGACGCTATGCTTTTCTTTGTTCCCTTAATCATATCGATTGAAAGAAAGATATCCTTTACATCGCTATTCCTATCGATGAACCGAAACTCATAGGTTTTAAGAGCAGCATTGCCGTTTGCTCTCCTTAATTCATGCTGTTTCTTCATTCGTTCAAGGTCGTCCTGAACAACGAATTCTCGCCAGCTTTTCTTTCCTTCGATTCTATCAAGGGAATATCCAGATAATTTAGTAAATTCGGAGTTTGCCAAAGAGATAATGGAATCTTCTTCAATGATAACTGTAGCAGTACCAGTGTTCTCAAAAATAGCTCTATATCTTTCTTCACTTTCACGCAATGCAATCTCCGCTTGCATCCGATAGGTTACATCGAGTACCGACAAAACAAGAGATTGCACACTCCCTGATTCATCTTTTATCGGAATTAAACTCCAATCCCAGTATGTTATTCCCCTTTCAGGTTGATTCGGGTGATTGAAGGGCTTGGCTGTTCTAATCTGAGTCTCACCTTTTTCGACCGCTTTCTTAAAGATTACTTCGTTCTCAGCATGAGGATATATATCAAAATGGTTTTTACCGATAAAATACTCTCGCTCTTTTCGTCCAGCATCAGCATATGCCTGATTGACTTCAATAAAGTTGAAATCCCGGTCCAAAAATGCAAGTAAAACGTCTGTTGTTGAAAGGATTGCTTCTTGTATATCCTTAGTAGTCTTC
>JAIOTM010000099.1 GCA_021106755.1 Candidatus Cloacimonadota bacterium
CGAATTAGTAGGCATTCAGGATGTTGTAATAAAGAAGCTTGGTGAGAAATTCTCTGACTTGAAAGGCGTTTCCGGGGCAACAATTCTCGGAAATGGTAATGTCGGGCTAATCTTAGATGCCAATTCGCTTGTAACGCTGGAATAGAAAATATGTTCAATACAAAAGAAATATCTGATACTACTTTTCGCAAATTCGCGAAGCTGATTTACGAAAAATCTGGTATAGCATTAGGCGATAATAAGAAACCGCTTTTTCAGTCCCGTATCGCGAAACTACTACGTAAACGCGACATAGCTTCCTACAAAGAATATTTTACTATTCTGTCTGAGGATAAGAGCGGAGAAGAAATAATTTCTTTCATCGACGCGATATCGACAAATGTAACCCATTTTTTCCGCGAGCAAAAGCACTTCGATTATCTCACTACCCACTGGCAACCTGAGTCTGAAAAAGTCAGGATATGGAGTTCAGCGTGTTCCACCGGAGAAGAACCTTATTCTATCGCTATTCATTTAATGGAATCTCATCCAGAAATTAAAAAGCTGGAGATTCTGGCATCAGACATATCAACCAGAGCATTGGAGCGAGCTAAAAAGGGTGTATATCTGAACAGGGCTGTAAAAGATGTTTCCCCCGCGTTAATAAAAAAATATTTCAACAAAGGGACAGGCAACGCCAACGGCTATGTCAGAGTGAAACATGAAGTAATGAACACAGTCAGTATCACGCAGATTAACCTGATTGAAAAGCTCCCTGAATTAGAATCCTTTGATTTGATATTCTGTCGAAATGTCATGATTTATTTTGATAACAAAACCAAGACAGATATTGTCAATAAATTCTATCATAAGATAAAATCAGGTGGAATGCTTTTTATAGGACTCTCCGAAACACTTAATGGATTAATTCACCCCTTCGAGTATATAGCTCCGGCTACATACAGGAAATCAATATGATTCACATGGATTCGGATGAATCAAGATACATGATGAAACCAGGATACTTAATGATTTACAAAGACCAGCTTACGGTCTATGGAGTATGTGGTTCTGGTATGTTTATCGCGCTGTGGGATTCCGAAAAGGAATATTCAGGTTGTTGCTATTTTTTATATCCACGTCCTTTAAACAATCAGCATTACACAGCCAAATACGGTACTGTAGCCTTGCGGCATCTGGTTCAAAGCATGCAAGAACATGGTTCTGAAATAAGAAACCTGAAAGCCCATTTGATTGGTGCGGGTGTTTTGGAAGATAACAAGTTTGGTACTCAAAACGAAATAGCTGCTCTTGAAGTCCTCGTTGAATTCGATATTTCTATAATCTCTCACGACACTGGCGGTGGACTGGCTCGTAAATTCGTTTATGATACTAAGACAGGCGAAAACATTACAATGAAAGTACATAATATAAGAAATAAAGATTGGTATCCCTATAATGGTTAGAAAAAACAAACAGGAAAAGATATGGGTAAATACGTTGTAGTTAGTATTTCCGAGATGCAACTCTCGGATAATCGGCAAGATACGATTATCACATATTCTCTGGGGTCTTGTATAGCACTTGTTATCTACGATCCCGTCAAGAAACAAGGTGGAATGATTCACCTTATGTTACCGGATTCATCTATCGAAAAGGATAAATCCAAAATCGTACCTTGCAAATTTGTAGATACTGGTGTACCGTTACTTTTCCGAACATTGTTCAAAATGGGATCTCATCGCAACAACATAGTTGTAAAAGTCGCTGGGGGAAGTAGCGTTATGGACTCAACCAAGTACTTTAACATTGGAGAGAGAAACTACGCGGCAATTCGTAAAATGCTTTGGCGGAATAATATTATGATTTCCAGTGAAGATGTTGGTGGCTCTAAAAGCCGAACTGTAAAGTTGTTTCTCGAAAGTGGAAAGGTTGTGATTTCCAACTCACAAGAGGAGTACGAGATATGATAAAAATGTCTGATATTATAGCTGACATTGAGTTTCTGCCTCCATTCAGTAAAGTTGCTCAAAAAGCTTTGGAAATCATCCGCCAGCCGGATTTCACCATGAAAGAACTCTCTGAACTGATTATCTACGATCCAGCCCTGACAGCAAATATCCTGAAAGTCGCGAACTCGGCACTTTACGCCCGCACCCAGGTAGTAAGCGACTTGCAAACGGCTATCAGTTTTCTTGGTGCTAAGGAAATGAGTTCCATCATTCTTTTGTCGGCTGCCAATAAATATTTTGAACAGCATCTCGAAGGTTACGAAGTTTATCATGGAGAAATCTGGGAACATTCTCTCAGTGTAGCTGTAAACAGTCAGGAACTCAAGTATTTAGAACCAGAGATTGATGATTCGACTTTATTTACGGCTGCCTTGCTACATGACGTTGGAAAACTGATTCTGAGTAAATATGTACTTGAAAAACTGGACGAGATTAACGAGCTTATCCGCACGGAAGGGGTGAATTTTATCACCGCTGAGCGCAAGATAGTCGGATTTTCACATACGGTTGTTGGAGCGGCTGTTCTTAAGAAATGGAATTTCTCAAAAACAATCTGCGAAGTAGCGAAATATTATAAAAATCCCGAACGCGTAAATAATCCTTATGTCAATATCGTGGCAATGGCTGATTTTGTATCTATAATGATTGGTAAAAGTTCGCAGAAGGATGGGCTTGCTTATAGCGGCTGTGCCCCATTATTTACCAGATACAAAATATCAAGTCGGCAACTGGATGTGATTATCACCCGCTGTGCTGACCGAACCAAAGAACTGATTGAAAATCTTAACCTCTGAGGAGCATAAGATATGCCTTATAATATTTTAGTAGTAGATGACTCGCGATCCTTACGACGGGTAATGATAAAAACCATTAGGATGTGTCACATCGGAGATGTTACCTACTTGCAGGCAGGTAATGGTGTAGAAGCACTCGAAGTGCTATCGCATGAATGGATAGATATGATTTTCACCGACATCAATATGCCTGAGATGGATGGCTATACATTGGTAGAAGAGATACGGAAAAATCCGGTATTCGAGAAAACACCAATTGTAGTGATTACGTCGGAAACCAGACGAAGAGATATGAACAATATCCTTGAAGGAAAGGTTGAAGCTATCCTGACAAAACCATTCCGTCCAGAGGATATACGCGACTACCTGATTAAACTACTTGCAATTGAGGAGCAGGAAAATGCAGAAGATGATGATTTTGAAGGAGTCGATTTCTAACATTCTCGAAGAGATGTTCTTTCTCGTAGAAGAGACACCAACACCCGAAGAAGAGTGGATATTTGATTTCTGTACGCACATCGAAGCGGATGACTTCCTGATTAAGATACTTATCAGCAAGAATCTCGCGCAAGAGATTACAGTCAACTTTCTTGGTCTGGCTGATGAACCGGAAACAGAAGACATTACTGATTGCCTTCAGGAAATTCTGAACATGGTAACGGGTAACTTCGTGGGTCTTGCCTACCCCGACCATAAGAAACTGTTACCTTTTCCGGCATGTAAACCATGCAGTAATAAATCTGTGAAAAACGATGGATTCGAAGAAGAATTCTTATTCTACCACGAACAGGCAATTAAGATTTTATTCAAGAACAAATGAATCCGATTCGCGTAATAATTGTTGACGACAGTGCAGTTGTCCGTCGGTCGTTAAAGCAGATTATAGACGCGGAACCCGATATGGAAGTCGTTGGTACCGCACCAGACCCATATCAGGCTCGCGATAAACTGGTAAAACTTAAACCAGATGTCATTACATTAGACATCGAAATGCCTAAGATGGACGGAATTACCTTCCTCGGTAAGCTGATGCACTACATGCCCATTCCAACAATTATTGTCAGTTCTGTTACAAAGCGGGGTTGCGAGGTCTCACTTCACGCGCTGGAACTTGGTGCTGTTGAAGTTGTTCCAAAACCTTCCGAAGCTTACTCTATCGAATCTATCGAAACTGTTCTGATACAGGCAATCCGTTCCGCCTCACGAGCAACAGTACGCAAAATAGCACGTTCAAAAGCACTTCCGCGTGAGATAATTCAGATTCGGACTACAAATAAGATTCTGGCTATTGGAGCTTCCACAGGCGGCACTGAAGCTCTGAAAGAAGTTCTGACCCGCCTTCCAGCGAACTGTCCGGGTACGGTAGTTGTTCAGCACATGCCGCCTGGCTTTACTACAGCTTTTTCGCAACGACTTAACGAGCTTTGTGCGATGGAAGTAAAAGAAGCTGAAAACGGAGATCTGGTACAAAACGGAATCTGCCTTATTGCTCCCGGAGATTATCACATGTTGCTGAAACGAGTTGGCGCGAAGTACTTTGTTCAGATAAAAAAAGGTCCACGGATATGGCATCAGCGTCCGGCAGTGGACATCCTATTCAAGACAGTGGCTTCGAGTGCCGGAAGAAACGCGGTTGGTGTAATTCTTACCGGCATGGGTAAAGATGGAGCCGCGGGAATGGAATTGATGAAAAAGTCCGGGGCAATCAACATTGCCCAGAGTGAGAAAACCTGCGTTGTCTTTGGGATGCCGAAAGTCGCTATTGAATCTGGAGTAGTAAATCATATCGAAGACATTGACAAAATTCCTCGTAAGATTCTCGAAATCCTTGAAAAAGCTTAGATACGTCCCAAGTAACTAAATTCAACCTCAATCTCCTTTTTCTCCACCGCTTTCAGATTTATCTTCCATTGCAAGGCATTGAGTTTATTGTTACCTGAATCAGAATTCGGTTTCACTTTGCATGTGTGTTTCACGTCACAAGTAACATCGTTTCCAACAATCTCACGCTCTATCACCAGTTCAATCGCTTCTTTTTTCTTATTTATCACAGTA
>JAIOTM010000127.1 GCA_021106755.1 Candidatus Cloacimonadota bacterium
AAGAAGCGACTTCATGCCGTACACAACAGTTGCGTATCTCACATTCCGCGCAACCTCTGAATCTTGTGTTTGAGCGGCAACCAAGGCAATTGACATCATCGCGGGTGAGTGCTTTTTCAGGTTTCTCTTCACTTTTGCGGACTACCGCGTCTCGCAAGTCATCATCATCGGCTATTGTAGCCCGATATACCGGACATTGAGTGCAGTCGAAGCCACAATACGACTTTTTCATTATTTTCATAATCATTCTTCATTTTACACAGCAGGATTAATATGTCAAAAGAAATATTTGACATCTTTGATGTGTTTTTTTACGGTTTTTTACTGTTCTCATAGTGTCTGCATAAGGACGAATGGATTTGTAGCAAGTATGAAACAAAGAGGTAATATGCTCGTTGTAACTAAGCAAAAGATAACAGGGACATTAAAATATGCTTGAAAGAATCAGTGCACCGGAAAATTTACCCGGAGAAAAGGATTTTGACCGGACGCTCAGACCTAAACGCTTGTCCGATTTCGTTGGACAGGAGCATCTTAAAGAAATACTTGAAATTTCGATTCTGGCAACTCTTCAACGAGGTGAACCGCTGGATCATATTCTTTTTTACGGACCACCCGGACTGGGGAAAACTACCTTAGCTCACATAATCGCTCAGGAGTTGGGCGCGGAAATGAAGGCTTCATCGGGTCCTGTATTGGAGAAACCCTCCGATCTTGCCGGAAACCTGACCAGTCTCTCGCGGGGAAATGTCTTCTTCATCGACGAAATTCACCGCCTGAACCATGTTGTAGAGGAGTACATGTATCCGGCAATTGAGGATTTCGAGATGGAAATCAACATCGACAGCGGTCCTAACGCCCGGACACTGAAAATTGATCTTGAACCGTTTACTCTCATTGGTGCTACAACGAGAGCGGGACTACTGACCGCTCCCCTGAGAGCACGTTTCGGTATAACTCTGAGACTTGATTATTACGATATTGACAGCATAACCAGGATTATCACACGTTCGGCAGGTTTAATGGAAATACCTATCGAAGAAGAAGGCACTAATGAGATTGCCAGACGTAGCAGAGGAACCCCCCGCGTTGCCAATCGGCTTTTGCGGCGGGTCAGGGATTACGCTCAGGTTAAAGGTGATGGAGTAATTTCTAAGGCAATAGCTGAGAAAGCTCTAAAAATGCTGAATGTAGATGAGTTGGGGCTGGATGATATGGACAAACGATTGTTGCTGATAATTATTAATAACTATCGCGGAGGTCCTGTAGGTCTTAAAACCCTTGCCGCCGCTATAGGTGAAGACCCCGGCACTATTGAGGAGCTTTACGAGCCTTACCTCATCCAGCAGGGATTTTTAGCGCGAACCATGCAGGGGCGGTGTACAACATGGAAAGCCCATAACCATTTTGGCATTTCACCCCAAACAGAGCAGGCGAGTTTGTTTAATGAAAAAGATAGTTAGACTGTCTGTTCTCTCTCTTCTTGCACTTTCGTTATGGATAATTTCCTGTAAGAGTAGCACAGATCCCGATAGTAATTCACACCCAATATCAATAATCTCTCCCGCGGGAAACTATGTCTGGTCCGATTCGATGGCAATAGATTACGAGTTTAGTGGAGAAGGAGATATTATCTCTTTATACTGTTATCTGAATGGTATGCTTGTTAAAGAAATCAATACTCCTCCTTACTTAGCTACGCTGGATATAAGTAATCTGGACTACGGCTCCTGGAAGTCTCTGCAACTCAAAGCTTATGTAACGAATAGCGAAGAGATGATTGAATCGGCTGTTCACGAGATAATGAGGATGCCATTCCCCTTTTACGAAAGCTATCTCGATAACTTCAGTGGAATAACCGCGACAAACGCTAACGGAGTTAATACCGGAACAATCGACATCAACGACTGGCAGATTCATCTTTTATCAGAAGCACCAACAGGTCGGGAAGGTCGCTTGGCAGGAATCGAATACCTGTATGCCACTCAAATCGATAGGGAAGTAACTCTTCATTGGGCAACTAACTACGAAATAAATAACAGTTATTTCAACATTTACAGAGGGTTAAACAGCTCTGACTGGCAGGATAATAACGTAATACAACTAACCCCGTTACCTATTCCCGGAAATGGAAATTCATCCCAGATAATAGAATATGAATGGTCAGACACATATAATATTGAATATATAACTTATTACTACTGGCTCGAAATGACTGACACAGACGGAACCAAACAAGTCCATCTGCCCGATACTGGATATCAATACACTGTTCAGCAATCAGGGCAATACGACTGGGAGATGGTAGCAGCTTATCCAAATCCGGCGATTTCACCTTCCACGATAGGCTATACTCTCGCCGAATCCTCAGTTGTTTCCGCGCTTATTGTCAACGAGGATAGCGAGATAGTGGACTCCTTTTTCTACTGCCAGTACCATACGCCTGGATATCACCAGATTATCTGGGATTCTGTAGCATTAACTCTGGAAATGTATCGGTTTATTATCTACATTGAATCAGATTCGGGCAATCGTTGGGGTTATGGAGATATTACTACAAACTAACATCAAAGCTATGAATGGATACCGGATAAAAAACAGAGCCATTCTTTTCTTGACTGAAAGCATGGTGACGCTGAGTTTGCCGTCATGCTAAAACCTGTATTTGTAATTGATATTGGCAACACTCATATCGTTACTGGAGTGTACACGGGCAATGATTTGCTGTTTACGTGGCGCGTCAGTACGGATAAGTCACGTACCGAAGACGAGTATTTCACGATTTTCCAGCAGTTATTAGAGCAACATAATCAGCCTGTTAACGAATTTGAGCTGTGCGTAATGTCTTCGGTTGTACCAACCTTGACCAGAGTATTCAGCCACATGATTGAGAAGTATTTCCAAATCAGGCTATTGCACGTTACTCCACACTCCGCTATAGGATTACGCTACCCTATGCCCGATCCTGGTCATCTCGGAGCCGACCTTGTTGTTAATGGCTACGCGGCTTGGAAAAAGTATAAGAAATCCTGCATCATCTGCGACTTTGGAACAGCAACAACTATCCAGTTAGTGGACGCGGACGGTTACTTTCATGGTACAGCTATTATGCCCGGTGTTGTAAGCTCATCGAAATCACTGGTGGAAAACGCAGCTCAATTATCCGCGATTCAACTTAAAAAACCACAAGGAATTCTCGGAACAACCACAAAAGACGCTCTTCTCTCAGGTATTATTAACAGTCACGCCTGGGCTGTTGATAGTTTTATCAGAAAAATCAGAGCAGAATATAGTGAACTTGGTACTATAAAGGCTGTGGCGACCGGCGGAATCACGCCCATGATTTGTGAACTTATTGAATCTATAGATATTGTTGACCCCACGCTTACGCTGGACGGGCTGAATCTTATCGGGCAATCAGGGATTAATGAATAGAATTGTCTTACTGGCTTTAGTACTGGTTTTCGCGGTAGCTTCAATATCAAGTGAAGTTTACACAGACAACTTCTTCTTGGGAAACTACCCACACGTTTCTGAAGATAAGATAAAGGCAACAAACTATCCTGTTACCGACCAATATGGTCAGTATCAATACCTTTTCCTATCCAAACTAAACCTTACTACTGAGTGGTACGAGGATTCACTTGGAGTGGAAATGCGTTCTCTTTTCTTCGATCATCCATTTGGTTACAGCCGTTTTATGACGCGTGAAGAAGCGTTTGCCCGAAGTTTTGAATCTAAGTTCCGCCAGATAATGAGGGAAAAAACTCAAACTCTTCTCCGCGAAACAGACCGGGATTCCGGGCTTGGAATCTTTGGGGGAGAATTTACTATTCCATTGCCCCGCATTGCAATGCCCCGTGCCGTACAATTATTTATGGGCGATAAAGCGGCACGACTCAGTATTGATGGTAGTCAGAAACTGACACTCTCGCTTACACAAACCGAGAAAGAGAATTTCTACGTTGCTGAAGAGGGAACCAGAAAAGATTATGACTTTAACATGTTGCAGGTGTTGAGTCTGAGGCTTCGAGGACAGATAGGTGAGAAGATTCATGTCAATGTGATTCATAATTCTACTAATACTACTTCGCTGGGCGACAACAACACAATTGAAATTAAATATGTGGGTAACGAAGATGAGATTATTCAGTCAATAGAGGGTGGAAATATATCTCTATCTTTAACTGGTTCACGCTACATAGGATATTCCGCGTCTTCAGAAGGTTTGTTCGGAATAAAAAGCAAGTTGAAGTTCGGATCCTTAGAAATAACTACTATTGTTGGTAAAGAAGAGGGCGAGAAAAGTACCCAACGCTATGAAGGCAACACTACGAGTGACTCTATCACTGTCCACAGTAAAGACTTCGCTCCCCGAAACTACTACTACCTGATTCCCCCCGAAGAACTTTACGCTATCTACGGTAAGGACATTGCTCTGGATTCACATCTACCTGCTTCCTATGCGAACAACGCGATTTACACGATTGACGGTAGCTGGGTTATTCCCGAATCAAACGTTTACAAGCTCCCTGAGAAAGGATCGGTTCGAGTCTATTTAGATGATTATGACTACTTAAACGACCAGATTTCCACTATTGAGGGTCACGCCTGGCGAAATCCGACATGGGACCCGAATTCTGCTGTTGATACACGTCTTTACAAGTTTGAAGAACTTATTTACGGTACCGATTTTGTTGTGGATGATGAAATGGGTATCCTGATACTCCAGCGCACAATCACTTCTCAATATTCGATTGGAATTATCTACCAACAACGGGATGGTACTATGGTAGGTAATCCGGATGAAAGCGATTTGCGGGTGAAGATGCTGCGTAGCAATACTCAGGAATATATAGCACCGGATAACGTGAACTACGACACTTCCACCTGGAAATACCAGATGAGGAACGTCTATCAGAACTACAATCTGCAAAATGTTCAAATAGAAGGGTTCAAGTTCAATATCTACATAGAAAACGAAGATAAGTCCTTCAATTTTATGGTGCCTGAGGATATTATTAAAGCAGATGGCTCTCCATGGAGTGGAGAATATATCGACTACCTGAAAATGGATTCCAACGGAGACAACTCTGTTAACCCGGATGACAAAACTATTGATAAAGGTCAGGGAATTATCATCATGCCCTTTATTCATCCATTCTGGCATCTTGGCGACTCCTTAATATACAAGCAAACCAGTATCAACTACGATGATTTCAACATATCCATGTACTATACAGGCGCGATAGGACAGGATCAGATTTCTTTGAACCAAATGAACATTCTCAAGGGTAGCGTCAAAGTTACGGTTAATGGAGAAACCCTTAGTGAAAACGCCGATTATGTAGTAGATTACGATTTCGGAAACATCACTTTCCTCACTACTAAGGGACAGGATGCTGACGCTAAAATAGTCATTGATTTCGAATATAAGCCATTGTTTGCTATCGACTCTAAAACCATGGCGGGTGTTCGGGCAGATATGAAGTTTACTGATCAGATTTCTCTTGGGGGCACCTTTGTTTATCATTCGGAAACCGTTTCGGATGAAAGACCAAAAATAGGTAACGAGAATAAGATACAGATGATGGGTGATATTGACGGCAAGATAACCCTTGATCCACCTTTTATGACCAAGTTAGTGAACTGGATACCTTTCATAAAAACCGATACAGAGTCTATGATTGACCTATCTGGTGAAGTCGCGGTTAATATCCCGAAAATATACGGTAAAGCCAGCGATAAAGATGATCCCGAAGCCTGGGTGGAAGATATGGAAGCAATTATTAATATCTTTCCACTCGGCATCAGCCGACCTACATGGCGTCCCGCCAGCCAACCCTATGGTTCATCGCTTGGGAAGGCAAAGATTAACTGGTTCAATCCCACCGATATATACGCCGAAGATGTTTATGATTCAGACCTTCTTACTACTGATGAAGAATCTGAAAAAGTTCAGGTAATGCGGATGAAAATTGTTCCGCCTGCTATTCAGAATCCAGGCATGAAGACTAAGTACTGGGCTGGTCTGATGAAATATGTGGGCTACCAGACAGATATGTCTAACAAGGAATACATTGAAGTACTAATCCGGGCAGATTCAACCAATACGCCTGTTAATGTTCATATCAATATGGGAAGTATAAGCGAGAACTTCTATAATGGTCCTGGTGGTCTCAGCAGTCCGGATACAGAAGATGTGAACATGGATGGTTCTCTGAATGATGGGGAGGACACTGGTTTAGATGGTATCCCTGACAGTGGCGCGGGAGATGACCCTTACGATAACTACAACAAAGACAAAGATTCTGCTACGGGAGATTATCCCGGTATCAACGGAACTGAGGGCAATATGCTTCTCGATTCCGAAGATCTGGACGAAAATGGATCGCTTGACTTAACAGACTCCTATTTCGAGTATTC
>JAIOTM010000190.1 GCA_021106755.1 Candidatus Cloacimonadota bacterium
AGGGAAAATTCTGACTCAAATCGCCAGATACTTTTTTGAGCGAACCGGGCACTTGCTACCCAACCATCTTATCAGTTGCGACATTGACGAATTCCCTCAGGAACTGCAACCATTCCGAGCCGAACTGCAAGACAGAAGCATGTTGGTAAAAAAAACCCGAGTACTACCTTTCGAGTGCATAGCACGAGGCTATATTACAGGATCAGCCTGGAAAGAATTTACTTCATCGGGAACGGTACACGGAAAGTCGATGCCTCCTGATTTACAGGAAAGCCAACGCTTCCCGGAGCCAATTTTCACTCCTTCCACTAAAGCCGAAGAAGGACACGATATAAATATCTCGTTTGAAGTAATGAACGAGCGCATGGACGAACATCTGGCAAAACAGCTTCGGGATATAACTTTGAATTTGTTTGCTTTCACTTCCGATTTGTTGCGGGAGAAGGGAATCATTATCGCCGACACCAAGCTGGAATTTGGTTCGATAAACGGAGAAATCTATCTGATAGACGAGATTTTCACGCCGGATTCCTCCCGTTTCTGGGATGCGGATTCCTACTCACCGGGACGCTCGCAGGAAAGCTTTGACAAGCAGTTTGTCCGCGATTATATTTCCTCGGTGGGTTGGGATAAAACACATCCCGCTCCGGTACTTTCCCCGGAAATTATCAAGAAAACATACGAACGCTACATAACAATATATAAAAGAATTGTAGGAAATGAGGCTCTCGAATGGGATACACCATTTTAGTTGTCGATGATGAAGTAGATGTTACAGAGTTGCAGAAACTTGACCTCGAAGACGAAGGTTTTGATGTAATCTGCGAAAACTCAGGTTACGACGCGCTCAAGCATATTATGGAAGACAAAATTGATTTGCTCTTAACCGATATAGCAATGCAGGATATGGACGGCTATCAGCTTTACGCGAAAGTAATGGAACTGCGAGATGATGTTCCAGTAATAATGATGACAGGATTTGGCTATGACCCTAACCATGTGGTAGTTAAAGCCAAGAAAGACGGTTTACACGATGTTGTGTTCAAACCATTTGACACAGATAAGCTGGTCGAATTAATTAAAACCCGTCTGGATGGAGGGCGATGCAACATCGAAACAGACCATTAGTCTTCTGTTTCCTGCTTCTCACCGCCTATATCTTTTGCGGGGCACAGCCTCTTGAAATTACAGACGATTCGATTACAATCCACTTTGATACTGGACATGAACGTTTTGTCCGACATATACTCCCCCTTTTTAAAAACGACAGGCTCGATTTTCTTAATCGGCTCGGTGTTTATCCAGAAATCCCTGTTCAAATTAACATTGCCCCCAATAGAAATACATATCGTGAATGGACCGCCCAACCGGGTGGAATTATTGAGTATAGCAGTGGCTTTTATCATCCATCTTCTGGTACCATTTACCTAAGTCCGCCGGATGGACTGAAATCCGTAGAGAACATTCGCAGAATAATCCTTCACGAATACATCCATCACTTTGTCAATTATCTGTTCCCGGATGCACCGCTATGGTTTCATGAAGGCATGGCACAGTATTACTCTGAGGGCGTGGGCTATTTTCGCCTGTTCGGATTCGCGAAAGACTATTTTCTGGGAAATACGCAATCGCTACGAAATATGCGCAAGCATTATCCTCAGCATAAAGTGCAATGGTTTCCTTTCTATGTTAAGTCCGCCCTCGCGGTGCATTATATGGCAAGTCAGTTTCCCCGAAGATACAACTCTTTGTGGGACAGGGCACGAGTAGGGCAGTCATTTGAACCAGCTTTTATTCGTGCTTATATGATGCCGATTGCATCGTTTGAAGCAGGATTTGAAAGCTATCTGAAAAAGCGGGTACGAATTCAGATGCTCTTTTCAGCTTCATCCATTATTTGGGGATTCTTACCATTTCTCTTATTAATTGCATGGACTCGTAAAAAGATAAAAGGATACTACATCAAGAAAAGATGGGAATCTGAAGATTCGCGTGAAATAATTGAAATAACTGATGATTAGTGAGAAATAGCCTGCATGGTTCCACAACGCGGACATGTTATTTTGTCACCCTTGTAGTCGGGTGGAACCTTAATTTTTAAGCCGCAAGCACAATTAATAAACACGAAACCTGCCATTGAGCGAATAATATCTCCGGCAACCCGTGCCTTGTCTTTGTCTGAGAACGGTTGAGCTTTATCAACATCTCCGCCCTTTTTTGCCTGTATGAAATTGCTCTCTTTCAAAGCAGACTCAGGCAGTAAATCACCACCTTTCCCTTTGAGAATAAACTTATATGCCGACTGATATTCTGGCAAGCTGGCGTTACTTCCCATACTTCGCAGAATTTGAATCCGTTTCTCAATTGGCGGATGTGTACTGCTCAACTGAGTAAATGACTTGCCCTTAGCTATCCAGGGCGCGGAAATATACATTGGAGCAGTTACTTTGTTAGCTTTTTCCATAGGGATGTTAGAATGCGAAAGTTTCGCTAACGCGGAGGCTAGTCCTTCAGGATACCTTGTAAAGCGAACAGCCGTGGCATCCGCGAGATACTCCCGCTTACGTGAAATAGAGAAATAGAGAATCTGTGCCAGAATAGGTGCCAGGATTGCCATTACTATCGCGACAACCATCAAAATCAATCCAAGTTGACCGCTACTACTGGAGCTACGGGAGCTTCGGCGCCCACCAGAGAACCATAAACCACGCAGAAAAAGCTCGGACATTAAAACTATCGCTCCCAGCATCACTCCGGCATAGGTCATATAGAGTATATCACGATTGTGAATATGAGCCATTTCGTGAGCGATAACACCTTGCAGTTCGTCACGGTTGAGGGTAGCCAGTAACCCGGCTGTTACCGCAACGGTACTGTTTTCCGGTTTACGTCCCGTAGCAAAAGCGTTCATCGCTTTGGTGGGAATAACATAAATTCGGGGCATGGCGGGAAGTTGTGCCGCCAGTTTTATTTCCTCAACCACGTTATACAACATCGGTTGCTCGTGTCTGGTAACTTCCTTAGCACCACTAACTCCCAGCAAAAGCGCGTTACCCCCGGAAAAAGCTGACAACAACAGAATCAGCCAGATTACCACCGCCAGTATTACGCCAAAAAAGCCGCCTCCCGAATAGTAATATTCGGCAATAACATAGCCCATCGCGAGAAGCACTATGCCCATCATAAAGGTCAGCATTGCCGACTTTCGCTGATTAGCCCGAATGAGTTCCCACATAATTACGAGAAATTAACCTTAGGTACTTCCCTCTCTTTTTCGTCCTGTATCTCAAAATACTCAGATTGAGTAAAATTGAACATCCCGGCAATGATATTCGATGGAAACATTTGTATCTGGTTGTTTATAAAGAGTACAGCATCATTGTACGCTTGTCTGGAAAAGGCAATTTTGTTCTCGGTTGAGGTCAGCTCTTCCTGAATCTGCATGAAATTCACATTTGCTTTCAAATCGGGATAGTTTTCCACTACGAGAGAGAATTCATTTAACGCGCGGCTCAGTTCCTGTTCGGCTTGGGATTTATCTCCCACAGTATTGGCTTTCTGGGCTTTGCCACGAGCTTGAGTAACACTATCCAGCGTTTCACGCTCATGTTTCATGTAGCCTTTCGCAGTTTCGACTAAGTTTGGTATCAGATCGTGTCTGCGTTTAAGCTGCACATCTATCTGAGCCCAGGCGTTTTTTACCTGATTGCGTAGTCTGACAAGTCGATTGTACATACCAACAATTACACCAACTACTATAATAAAAATTACGAGAATGATAATACCTGTCAACATTTTAACTCCTTTTTTTCTATTTCTTTAACCCAATGTGTTTTTTTTCCGGGTACCCGTTCGATACTCCCTGTAAGACTTTATTAGACACCATCTGTTTTACACTTCTTCGTTTACTTCCTTCAGCTTCTCCAGCACCAAATCTTTAACATCATAGTAGTCAAATCCCTGACGGTAGAGAGCAGTCATAATCTTATCAAATTTCTCGCTTTCCGGCAGTTGCCGAAACCTGCGAACAGCTTTACGGACAGCGTTTAAGCAAAGCTCGTTAACTGTCTCTCTGGTGAGAAAGCGGGCTATTGCCGACTCAATAATCGGCTCAGAGATACCTTTTTCATGCAACTTTCCCCGGATAACCACTTCCGGTTTTGCCTGACGCACCATTGCCGAGATAAACATCTCCGCGGCTCGCTCATCACTTACATAACGCATTTTCAATGCTTTTTGTAACAGCTTTTCGGCAATTTCTCCACTGGTTCTGTACCGGGTGAGATATTGTCGGCACTCTGCTTCGGTATGCTCCCGTCGGGCAAGGTAGTTCAATAATCTATCCCAGGTAAAGCTTTCAATCATTTGCTTTAACTCTGGCAATAACCGATTGTTTAATACCTGCTCACCTTCACCAGAGATGTAAGGTTTTACCGATGACCGACTTACCACACCGATAATATGGTCATCTGCTTCGACAAAGAGCTGGGTTTTATTTCTCGGTTGTAGCCTTATCATCTTCTTTTGGCAGGAGATTCAGTTCTTTGCGAATTTTATTCTCAATTTCCTGTTGAATTTCCGGGTTTTCCTGCATAAATATTTTAACCTTCTCGCCGCCCTGTCCTAAACGAGTATCACCATAGGAATACCAAGAGCCGCTCTTACCAACAATATCGAACTTAACGCCCAAATCCAGCAAGATATCCAGGTGCGAAATGCCAACTCCGAAAATAATCGGAAATTCTACCGTTTTGAACGGAGGCGCAAACTTATTCTTCACGATTTTCACTCGTGTGTTTTTACCAGATATATCCGTACTGCCACCAGCGTCTTTTATCGAACCCGCGGCACGTATTTCCAGTCGAACAGAAGAATAAAACTTCAAGGCAACGCCGCCAGTTGTTGTTTCAGGGTTCACATAAGGTGGAGCACCAATTTTCATGCGAATCTGGTTGATAAATATTACAGCAGTATTGGATTTACTCACAATACTTGTAAGTTTACGCAACGCCTGAGACATAAGCCGTGCCTGAAGACCAACATGGATGTCCCCCATCTCACCTTCAATCTCCTGACGGGGAACCAGAGCCGCAACCGAGTCTATAATTATCAAATCAAGGGCGTTGCTACGCACTAAGGTTTCCACGATTTCCAGAGCTTGCTCTCCTCCATCGGGCTGAGACAGTAGCAGGCTGTCGGTATCAACTCCGATTTTGCCAGCATATATCGGGTCTAACGCGTGTTCCGCGTCGATGAAAGCTACTACACCATTCTGCTTTTGAGCCTGTGCCGCGATATGCAGAGTGAGAGTGGTTTTTCCCGAAGCTTCCGCCCCATAAACCTCTGTAATCCTACCTCTGGGAATTCCACCTATTCCCAAAGCTGAATCGAGGTTTAACGCGCCTGTAGGAATGATATCCACAGTAAGATTAGGTTTATCTCCAAGTCGCATAATAGAACCGGCACCATATTTTTTTTCTATCTGTCCCATTGCGGTTTTAAGTGCAGATTCTTTACTTTTATCAGCCATTGTCATCCTCCTTATATCCTTTTAATTCATATTGTTGTAGTAAGTGATAAACCGGACCATCGGGTTTTAGTTTGCTCTCAAATAATCCGACAGTGTCAATTATTGTATTTTGCTTTGGCATGTCGAGTGAGATTATCTTCCCAAAGGGGATATTCTCCGCGTTGCTTCTGACCCGACCCAGAGTAACGTGCAGTTTCAGTGGCTTTGTTTCCAGACCCAGCTTGGGAAACGCGTTTCGGATACTACCTGGCAGGGAGAAAATTTTCCTTACATTAGTGCGATACCGAACCCAGATAATTCGGGGTTCCCTTGCCGGAATAGTTTCAATTATGGGAGAATTTATCGTGAAAGGTTGCAAGCCACCAAATATTTTCGAGAAAACTCTATCCATTTGCTTCAACTGGCTACGCTCAATATCTCCAAGAAACAGAAGCGTTATATGCAGGTTCTCTTCCCGCACCCACTTAATCCCTTTAGGTACAAGGTTTTTACCTTTATCAATCAGTTGCGATAACTCTTCCCTGATATTGTCGGGAAGCTGAAAAGCCAGAAAAGCTCGCAATTTTTACCTTTTGTAGCCGATTTTCTTTAGAAAATCCGTGCGCCAGGTAGCATCTTTAGGAGTCTCAATTCCGTAGGGACCGCTACCATCAATTACACCAAGTACACCACGCCCCTGCTCTGTCTCTGCCAGAATAACCTGCACGGGATTAGAAGTCGCGCAGAAAATATTCACGATTTCCCGAACATCCCGCAAGGCGGGAATAATATTGATTGGGAACATATCCCGCATAACAATTAAAAAGGTATGCCCCGCTCCCAGCCGCATCTGATTTTCTGCTGCCAGTTTAATAAGCTCTTCATCGGTGCCATCTTTGCGTACTAAACGGGGTCCCGATGCTTCGTTAAAGGCTATCCCGAATTTCGCGCCCGGAACTGTATTGACTATTGCCTCGTAAATATCTTCTACAGTCTTGATGAAATGGGACATCCCGTAGATAAGGTTCAGTTCTTCCGCTAACTGGATTCTCTCAATTTTCAGTTCCATAAGCTCCTCTTGTGATACGTGCTTTTTTGTTATTATTATCCTGCGTGCTTCTTTCGTCAAGAGAGTTTTTTCAATTATTCGGGGTATTTTCGCAGAAAGCAGAAAAGCACCCCTTACGAGGTGCTTTTGCATAGCTATAAAACTGGATTATACTATCTTTTTAACCTTATTGGCTTTGAGACAGGAAGTACAGATATTTATCTTCTGCACTTTGCCGTTAAAATCGGCACGAATCTTTTGCAGGTTCGGCTGAAAACGGCGCTTTGTAGCGTTCATCGCGTGGCTCCGGTGGTTTCCTACCTGAGCTTCCTTACCACATACATCACATCTTCTCGACATAATAACCTTCTTTGTCCGTTATCGGCTCAATATTATTTCATGCCCAATAATCAATAGCCCTTATATCTGGCAAGAAATTTATTGAAGTATATCGCTTTTTCGTTGCAGGGAAAAAGGTTAGCCTATCGCAGTCTGCTGACGGAGATAGCGGCGTTCCAACCGGATAGCAAGTTTCATCTCGGTTTCGCTCAAACCAGCAATGTCCAGACCACACCGAACAGCCTCGCTGAAAAGTTGCGATAACCGCTGTGTTCTTGTTCCCGAAACAGCACTCAAATCATCCTCAACGCACAACCGTTCGCCATGTTCATCCACAATGTCTATTTCCGCGTATTTCTGCTCTAAATACATCGCCATATCAGTTGGAAGAAGATGTACATAGCCTCTTAGAAAAAGCAGACTCAGCACATGCGGTTGAGTCGCCGGACGCAGACGAGCCATCTCGTCTGCATTTACTGTCACCTGAATAAAGTCTTCAACACCGGACTTAACGCATACTCGCCATAATCTTTGCATTTCATCTCCATGTCATTCGTAATCAATCTTCAATAATAATGCAAAGCTGGTGCCACAGAGAGGAGAAGAAGTAGTAACTCCTTTTTACCCATAGTATATGAGGTTAGCGGTTTTGAGAGTGAGGCTGATATTTTGATAAGTAGGGAACTATTTTCCTGTTAATCTACGTACATAGAAAAGATTTGTTGACCTGAACTCCGAAACACGCATACATGACAATACTATAGGAGCAAAAATGTTAAAACGTGTTCAAGTAAAGAATTACAGATGTCTGAAATATGTTGATGTTGAACTCGACAATTTTAATGTGCTGGTAGGACCTAACGCCAGTGGAAAATCCACGTTGCTGGATGCTATCCAGTTTTGCAGCGATTTTGTAAAAGATGGTCTGGAAAAAGCTATAGCTAAACGAGCAACTTCTTTGCAGGATCTGTTTTTTAATAGAGAAGGTGATAGTTTTGAGATTCTAATTGAATATGAATTCCCAAAAATAGAATTCACTCATTACATAAAGGATAGGTATACAAGTGATAAAAATGCTTTTTTAAAATTATACGAAAGAAAAAACACGCCTTTATCGACAGATGATGAAGCTAAATCTAAGTTATCAAATGCTGATTATAATATCATCCGTTATGAGATTTCAATCAAGTACAATAACAAGCTAAACAAAAACACAATAAACTTTGAGAGATTGCTAATTGCAAAGCCAGAATGGATAAAAAATAATAGACATTGTGAACCACCAAAAATAAATTTTTCTGAGTCAGGGAATGTCTTAGTTTTGTTCAAAAAAAATGATGATAGAAATTTTGTTAGTTTCAGTTCCAATATTGGCAGGAATTTATCAAGTCACCCAAAATTGACTTCTGACGCTTTTTCAACAGAGATGTTCCTAAAATCTGAATTCAATGTGGATGAAATCTTTGAGTCAGTGCATTTTTTGTTTCTAAAGCAGTTACTCGTTTCGGACATAAAATCTTTAAATCTAATTGGAAATGTCCTGAAAACAAGTTCTCAATCCGGGCAAGGATTATCAATTCTTCCAGACGGCTCCAACCTACCGTGGGTTATTGATAATCTAAAAACTAAACATAAGAAGAAATTCGATGAATGGCTGGAACATCTGCAAACTTCTTTACCAGATCTTACCGATATTACAGTTCACGAAAACCCGGAAACCCTAAGCAAGTTTTTACAGATACATTATAACAATGTGGCTGTCAACTCGTGGCTAGTATCTGATGGTACAATGCGACTTTTGGCTCTTACACTGCTTGCATATATACCGGATTTCAGGGGCATACTGATGATA
This sequence comes from Candidatus Cloacimonadota bacterium, assembly GCA_021106755.1. Lineage (GTDB taxonomy): Bacteria > Cloacimonadota > Cloacimonadia > Cloacimonadales > JAIOQZ01 > JAIOTM01. The sequence goes on from JAIOTM010000190.1 coordinate 8,749, forward strand.
GAAGAGCCAGAAAATGGTATCCATCCTCAGGCATTGGAAACTATTTTTCAGTCGCTTTCATCAGTTTACAATGCACAGGTAATGCTGGCAACTCATTCTCCGATAATTGTTGGTAGTGCGAAATCTGAGCAGATTCTGTGTTTCAGTAAAGATGAAGATGGAGGTACAAAGGTTGTTCGTGGTTCAGACCACCCCGCTTTGAAAGAATGGAAAGGACATATTGATGTAAGTACTTTGTTTGCATCCGGGGTACTCGGATGAAAGACATCTATTTTGTATTTGCTGACAGAGATATTGAATACACAATTATCACTTTGCTGAAAGAAAGATGCAATAGTCTTGGAATAAGACCAATCTCATATGACAAATTCAAATATGGACTTAAAGATTCTGGATGCTTGAAGCTATCAGTCAATATTCTCAGACCTAAACTCAATAAATACCATCATGCTCTTGTCATTTTAGACCGAGATGGATGTGGCAAAGAATCAATGGAAGCTGTTGAAATTGAGACAGAATTAGAAAATGAGCTACAGAAGAATGGCTGGGACTCAAACAATGCAAAGGTGATTGTAATTGATCCAGAACTCGAAGCCTGGATTTGGAATGGCAGTGATGAATTGCCAAAAGTTCTTGATTGGTCAGGCAATTACAAAAGCATTGAAAAATTTCTTGTTACTGAGGAAATACTCAATCCCGGACAGATTAAACCTGATGATCCTAAAACGGCTTTCAGAGCAGTTCTGAGAAAATGTCAGGTTCCTCATTCCTCCAGAATATATAGAAAAATTGCAGAGAAAGTTTCTCTCAGTACTTGCACAGACCGCTCTTTCAATAAATTCAAAGAGACACTAACCAACTGGTTTTCCGAATAAACAAATAGTTTTGAGGCCAATGTCTTTTTCTACTTTATTGTACTGATTTATTGACCTCTATTCATTTAGTAGTTCGTTTACTTCATTAACATCAAACTCTTCGGGGTCATACTCTTCTCCCCACCATTCGATTAACTCTGAATATTCTTCTGTTCCATGATTTTTTACAACTTCGCAAAAATGTGAATATCCTGGAGGACCACCACAATCTTCCGGCGGGCAAGCTCTGGCTCCATCTACACAGACAATCGGAAACTTCTGCTTTGGGTCAATATCCTGAATCTTTTTAAGAGTTATTTCGTGATACCAGTCATCTCCAAAATCATACCAGTAAATGAATTTATTACCTGCTTTTCTCAGAAAATCTGATAGTTTTGGATTTTTCATCCCTCCAGTATCCTCTAATCCGACTGGTGTACCAGTAATTCGAGTTTTCTTGTTAAACTGAAATTCATACATATGATTATTATCCCACCCCATCACACTCTGGATTATAATGTGCAGATAGTGTAATGGTATGTTTGTCGGAACTATAAAACTTCTCCATATATCGGGACTGATTCGCATAAGTTTGATGCGAAGAAGATAGTTATTTTTTGCCATTTCTACTCCTATTATTGATCATTTCGCTTTCCCCTGATTTTTCACTTTATCCATAGCGGCTTTGATTGAGTCCTCATCTGCCAGATAATAGCTTTTGATTGGTTTCAGGTTTTCGTCCAACTCGTATATCAGTGGAATTCCTGTGGGAATATTCAGACTGACAATCTCCTCGTCCAGGACATTATCAAGATATTTCACTAACGCCCGCAGACTGTTGCCGTGGGCGGCAACGAGAACTCGCTTTCCTTCAAGAATCGATTTAGAGATAACTTCGTGCCAGTAAGGCAACATACGCTCAACGGTAAGCTTGAGGCTTTCCGTTTTAGGTAGCTCAGTCTCCGAAAGCGATGAATAACGGGGGTCTTTCCCCGGGTAGCGGTCGTCGGTAACTTCCAGTTCCGGGGGTGGAATATCGTAGCTGCGACGCCAGATATGCACCTGCTCCTCGCCTACTTTCTTCGCCATTTCGGATTTATTGTATCCTTGTAAATCGCCGTAATGACGTTCGTTCAACCGATAGTCACGAATAACCGGAATCCACATCAGGTCTAACTCATCAAGAGTAATCCAGAGAGTACGGATTGCCCTTTTCAAAACGGACGTATATGCCATATCGAAACAAAAGCCTTGCTCCCGCAAGGATTTCCCTGCCTGATGAGCTTCGACAATACCTTTCTCGGATAAATCCACATCAGTCCAGCCGGTGAAGCGGTTTTTCATGTTCCAGACACTTTCGCCATGCCGCAGTAAAACAAGCTTATACATGTTTACCTCTCTATTTCTTCGGAATCTTTGGTAGCGACAAATTTGGTCGTTTGTCGAACTTAGGCTTTACAACCGGATTCTTCTTCATCTCATTTAACACAACTGATAGAGCTTTGTCGAGTTGAGGATCGCGCCGGGCAACATAATCCTGTGGGGTCATGTCAACTTCGATATCAGGATCGGTGCCGTAGTTTTCCACTCCCCAGCCAACATCTTTGAACCAGAACGAGTACTCAGGCTGAGTTGTCATACTGCCATCCGCGAAAGAGTACTGTCCGTTTATGCCGATTACTCCGCCCCAGGTGCGTTTGCCGATTAGCTTACCAATTTTCATCAGCTTAAACGAGTGGCTGAAGATGTCGCCATCCGAACCCGCGTACTCGTTAGTAACAGCGACAATAGGTCCGGCAACAGTATCTGAAGGATATGTCTCTGGAGTTTTCGACCATCGTGTAATATCATAACCAATTGTACGCCGGGCAAGTTTCTCTAACAAAAGCTGAGATACATGTCCGCCACCATTATAGCGAACATCCACAATGAGTGCGTCATAACGGTTTTCCACCAACCAATAGCGATGAAACTCCGCGTAGCCCCGCTTTCCCATATCCGGGATATGGACATAGCCAATTTTACCTTTCCCTTTTTCGTGAACATAGCGTCGGTTGTTTTCGACCCAGTTGCGGTATAAGAGTTTACCTTCAAGTTTCAGAGTCTTTACCGCTACATCGCGGGTTTTCCGTTTGCCACTCTCGCGAACAGTAAGGGTAATTTCCTGTCCACCAAGATTGAGCAACAACTCCCTCGGATGCTTTTCAGCATTAACCAATTCACCATTGATAGCAATCAGATGAGTGCCTTCGGAAATCCCTGCTCCCGCTCGCAACAAGGGTGAGGTTTCGTTTGTATCGGTAGCGTCTCCATAGAGAATTTTCTCTATTATCCAGTATTTACCCGAAGGTGCTGACTTGTATGTACAGCCTAACTTACCCATGCTGAAACTTCCGTGCGGTCTGTAGTCTCCACCAAACTCGTAGCAATGGGAAGTTCCCAACTCTCCCTGCATCTCCCAGATAAGGTCGGAATATTCACTACGACTACCAAGCCTGTCAAGTAATGGATAATAGCGCTTGTAAATCCGCTTCCAGTCTATCTTGCTCAT
>JAIOTM010000211.1 GCA_021106755.1 Candidatus Cloacimonadota bacterium
TGATTTGAAAAGAGTTTATAAAGCTCATAGTGTCGAATCAGCAGAAGTTGAACTTGATAACTTTTCAGAAATTTGGGATGAAAAATACCCGTATATCTCGAAATCATGGAGAGATCACTGGACAGAAATGCCAACAACTTGGAATCGAAAAAATGGCTGAAAATCGACTTTTATGCCATTTACTTGGAACTTTCTGCCACGTATTTGCAACTTTCTGCCAAAACTCGTGGAACTTTATATCGGATTGCGCAATCTGCTTCATTTAGCACTCATCTGTCCTCAATCTGCCATTTCGTCTTTCCGCTAAAAAAAACTTGCCAAATTACACCGGCGGTATACTTATTGACCTGAACGCTGGGGAGCGTCTTGGTTTAACAGTGTAACTATATGATTGGAGAGAAGATGGATAATATTACAATTGTATCATACAACCACTCGTATGCTGCTGGATTAGCAAAAATGTGGAATCTCAGTAGCGAAGGTTGGGGTGGATATAACAAAGAACTTACTGAAGAACAAATTATTCGCGAACAGGACAGGTCTTGCGCGCTGGAAGTCTGGTTAGCTTTGGCAGGCGAAGATGTTGTAGGTTTCTGCGATATCTCAGTTTTTCGGGAGGATGAAGGTGCGTTGTATATAGACCTTTTGAATGTTCGTCCCGATTATTATGGTAAAAAGGTGGGAAAGAAGCTTGTACTCAAAGCTGTGGATTATGCCTTAAAGTCTGATTTCCCCCGCCTCGATTTATATACATGGCCCGGTAACATTAAGGCAGTACCACTTTATAAGAAATGTGGATTCTTCTGGGAAAAAGACGACAGAACTACTCATTTAATGGATTTTTTGCCTTCTGTAATGCAGACAGAATTGGTGAAGGATGATTTCAACTTTTTTGACTGGTACACCGATAACGCCAGAGAAATAGCTTCTAAGCCGGATGGAACCAAAGAAAACGGGTTCGATTACTATACCTACCACTGGCGTAAAGACGCGAAGTTTTTACAGATGGATTTCTGTCGTCGGGGCAGAGGTCTGCGGCGGATTGAAACAGAGGCTTACAAAATACAGGCAACTGTGGAAAAACTGAAGTGCGTCTTTGGAACGGATTATACAATCACTTACGAATTTGAGAGTAAGGACGGCTCTCCCTTAGATATTTCCATTCAGGGAGAGGACGACAAAAACATTTCTTTTAACTTTAAGGCAAATCTGATTGTTACTGATAAAGAGAGCGTTACAGCTAAGTTTACGGTTAACCCTATTGACGAGGAATACAGCCGTGCTAAAACACATCCATGCGTTGTTTCGCGACTTACTGTTAATGGAAAAGCTGTTTGCTTCCGTGTTGGAGTAGCCCCGAAATTTCCGCTTTCTCTATCGATTTCAACCGAAGATAATTCTTTTCTGCCAGACAGAGAAATTCCGTTCTACCTCAACCTGAAGAACAATTTCGAGAAAGAAGCGGAATTCAGGATTGTGCTACCCGAACAGCTTGGTATTACTTACAGGGAGCGGGAATTCTTCGCGAAAATCCCACCCAAAGAGAATCTGTTGTTATCTTCCTCGCTGAAAATCGACAAGGCTTGCGTCTTATCGGGTTTTGCAGAGGTTACAGCCAAAACCGACCGAGAGATTACTTTCAGGCGGGAGATAGGGGCTGTTTTCCCAACTTTTACTGAACAATTACAGGGGGAAACAATAATGCAATACCTTCTGGGATTTGGTAGTTATCAGTTGGCATTTGGCAAAAAGGATGGTAGTAACTATATCTCATACGGTTACGTCAGCGGCAAAGAAAATGGAGCTTATTGTCCGACATTTGATGTTGGAATGCCATATCTCTCAGCGTTTAACCAAACCAAACCTGTCGCGGTGGAGTGGCTGAACGAAACCTATGCGACCTCTATGGTATGCCGCTATCGCTCAGATAAGTTGCCAGATATGGAACTGGAGCTACATCTCAGACTACGCCCCAACGGGATGCTGGAACGCTGGTTTGAAGCTGTTAACTGCGGTGAGGAAGCATGGCAATCTCCTCGTAAGGTCAAGTGGCAGTTATGGGTTCCTCGTGGAAAAGTCGTTGTGCCTTATCGGAAGCATATTGTGGAAGTTCCTAAAGATACTCCCTATAATATAGACTGTTGGCAAAAAAAGGATTACGATGAAAACTGGTATTTTTCCGGTGGAGATGACCACACCTACTGCTTGTGCTGGGACCCATCTGAATCGTTCGAGGGCGATGAATGGTCGCAGATATTTGAGCACGAACTTGGTTGCCTTAATCCGGGAGAGCGTACCCGAACAAATCCAGTAACTATCTGTATAGATACATTTCGCGACTGGAAAGAGCTACGCCGTTATGCTTTGCCACCGTCAATCCACCCGATGAAAAAACTTTCTGATAAACCAAAACGGGAAACGCTTGATTTTGACGCTTCTCCAATTTTCCATAAGGGAGAAGTGAAATTGCTTGTGGATGATTGGCAGGGAAGAAGTTTCAATGGCTCTATTTGTCTGGAATCATCTAAGCAGGATTTTGAGTCTGTTACTAAGGCTTACACTGCCGAAGATGGAGTAAAAAAGCTTGAAGAAACAGTTAAGTGTTTATCGGAGCAGGATATTATTACTGCTTCACTCAATTTGAATATGCCTGACCAAACTTGCCAGCGTGCTGTTTTTAAGATGAGTGAGACACCTGTTCAGGTTCGGCGAGAAACTCTTCAAAAGCACGAAATTATTACTGCTGAGAATGGCATATTAACGCTTAAAAGCGACAAAGCTTTCCAGCAGGGACTGTTTGCTATGGAATACAAAGGACGCAACTGGTTAGACAATAGCTGGCCAAAGCATACTGCTAAATCGTGGTGGAGTCCGTGGAGTGGTGGCTTTTATGTAACACCTGCCGGAATAGGTCTTTCTAAACTGATGGAACAGAAAATAACTATGGGTGAAGCGGAAGCAATAGATAATCGCGGCAACGTCTGGCGCGGTATTTATGCCCGGACAATAATAACAGATGAAGACAAACTGAAAAATCTTTGCTGGGAGAGCTTCTACTTGCTGTTGCCCGGAGTTCCTGTTGTAGCTAAGTTGATGTTGATAAAGCAGAACAGACAGGCGTTTGTGAAACAGAACTTTTTAACAGCTCTATATGTTAAAGCACATGAAGATATAAAACGGCACTATATTTATGAGTTTGATGAGAAATATACCAACAAATGCCATGCTGGTTTCGAGGAGTACGACCCCGATTCCGGTAAAGGGCTGGTGTTTGGACACGATGATTTGCCGGAACAACTATACTTCTGGTCTCCTGATATATCTAACGAGGTTATAATGAACAACGAAATACTATCTGTTCGCTCAAACCAGAAGTACAAAGGAGCTTATGGCGATAAAAAGCTATTAAAGTCTGATTATCTGATTATAACGGAAGAGAGGTTGACACCTTCTATGCTTTCAGATATGCAAAATATAAAATTTGACATAAATAAAATTGATTTTCATTTGATATGAAATAAAAGGAGTAGCTATGATTGAAAAGGATTTATCGAAGTATTCCGGTCTTTTCCGGAACTACACGGAACTTCGCATGCAGGAAAATACTCAGGTAGCAGTGAGTATGGTTCAAGGTAACTTAATCGGAAACAGCAGGAGTACAACCAGCGGGATTTCGGCAAGAGTATTTAACGAGGGTACATGGGGCTTTTCTTCCTCTCCGGATTGGAAAGATACAGACGTGAAGAAAGTAATAGAAGCGGCGGCTGAAAACGCCCGGTTTCTCAGTACCCGTGTTAAAGGTCTCGCGGGTGTACTACCGGGAAGACCAGCGAAAATGACTCACGTTTTTTCAACTCGAAAGCCCCGATATTCCCAGAAACAACTGATTGAGTTTGTGCAGAATCTGGATAATTATATTCTGACGAAATATCCAGAACTTCAATCACGCGTTGTGCAAATCAGTACACTTGATATGGAAAAGCGACTTCTCACTTCCGATGGTACTGAATCGCTGTCGCTGATTCCCCGCTCATTTGTAATGGTATCGTTAACAACCATGGCGGACGGTCAGCCAGTAGATTTGTATAAGCCTTTTGGTGGCTTGGGAAATATTGAGGATAATTTGAATAAACCGGAAGATTTGTATAGCGAAATTGACAAGTTGCATGAAAATCTGATGCAAAAAGCAGAAGGTGTATATCCCGATGCTGGTGTTTGCGACTGTGTTATGGATGCGGATCTTGCAGGTATTCTTGCTCACGAGGCTATTGGTCATACTACCGAAGCAGATTTTGTGATGAATGGCTCCATTGCGGCAGAATACATGGATAAAAAGGTGGCAAGTCCGCTTATCACCCTGATTGACTATGCCCACCACAACAATGGGGAACTTTGTCCTCAGCCAGTCTATATAGACGATGAGGGAGTAGAAGCAGAAGATACGGTTATTATTAAGGACGGTATTCTTAAAAGCTACATGCACAACAGGGAAAGTGCGGCTCACTTTGGCGTTGAACCAACGGGTAACGCCCGCGCTTACAGTTTCTCAGATGAACCACTTATCAGAATGCGAAACACTGCGATGGTTCCGGGTATAAGTAAGCTGGAGGAGATGATTTTCTCTATAGATAAAGGTTACTACCTTGTTCAGCCTAGTAATGGTCAGGCAGACTCCACCAGCGAGTTTATGTTTGGAATCCGCATGGGATACGAAATAATCAACGGGAAAATAGGCAAAGCCATTAAGGACACAACAATAGCCGGAGTAGCGTTTGATGTGTTAGAAACTGTTTCGATGGTCTCGGACGAAATGAAATGGGCATCTTCCGGCATGTGCGGAAAGAAGCAACCAATGCCAGTAGGCATGGGCGGTCCGGCAATTAAATGCAAAGTCAATATTGGGGGCAGATAATGGAACGCGAACAAATGTTAAACTATAGTTTGGAAGCCATCAACAAAGCAGGCGCGGAAAAAGCTGACTGTTTCTTAACCAAGTCTGAAGTGCACGAACTCAATGTTGAAAACGAACGAATCAGTCTGCTGAGAACAACTTACGATACAAGTCTCGTCCTCAAGGCACTTAAAGAGAATAAAAAAGCGATAATCAAGCTGAATAAAACCAGTAAAGAGGATATCGACACAGCAATTGAAGAGCTTATGGAGATGGTCGAGCATGCTCAGGCGGACCCGGCAAACGATATATCTGAGAAACAGGAGCCAGCTAACTTTGAAACCCCGTTAACGAAACCGGATATGGAGTTGATGCATAAACGATTGACAGCGTATCTGGTCTTTATTAAAGAAAAATATCCCTGTCTTACTTCGGACGCGACCAATCTGAAATTTATGAAGATTAAGCAGAACTATGTCAATACTAATGGAGTGCGGTTAAGCGAAACATCAGGGCGGTATCAGTTTACCTGCATGTTTGTTTCCAAGAAAGATGGTAAGAGTTCGTCTTTCAACTACAGTTATTATCTATCCGATAATCTGGAAAAGAACCTCTGGGAATATGCTGGAATGGAGCGGTTATTTAAGCAATCCGACGAACAGATAGAAACCACCGGATTGCAGGGGAAATTTGTTGGAGACATCATAATCACTCCGGAATGTGTCGGTTCAATGTTCGGTAGCGCGTTATCTTACCTTAAAGACATGTCGTTGATTTCCGGTAAATCAATTTACAAGGATAAACTTGGCGAGAAGATTGCCTCAGAGCACTTTACTCTTCATTCCCAGGCAGTAGATGAAAACCTTGCCATCAGTTCACACATTACAAGTGACGGCTATACCTCTGAAAACATTACGGTAATCGAAAACGGCATATTGAAAACATTCCTGTTGAGCCGTTATGGGGCAGCCAAGCTGGATATGAAACGATCGGCTAATCAGGGAAGCTTACTTGTTCTCGAACCTGGGAAGAAAACGCTGGACGAGATGATAGCTTCTGTAGATAAAGGATTGCTACTTTGTCGATTCTCAGGTGGAAACCCCAGCGACAACGGGGACTTCGCGGGAGTCGCCAAGAATAGCTATTATATAGAAAACGGGGAAATAAAATATCCTGTTTCCGAAACTATGATTTCCAGTAATGTGGCACGTATGCTACTCGACATTACCGAAATTTCACGAGAACGCTTAAATTCGGGTGTCACCTTCTTTCCCTGGGTTAAGGTGAAAAGTATCACGATATCCGGTAAGTAACAAAGCAGATTCTTGCCATAGTCAGTATTTTACAATAAGTGTCAGGTTAAAGCTGAGACGACAGTTTGAGAAATGCTTTCTCCCTCATGATAAGGGTGGAGATTTCTTCTTTTCGTACGTTATTACAGCCTTGAGGTGACACGATGTTGTCAACAGAAGGAGTTTCAATGCAGAATCAGGGTTATTACAGCCTTCCAGATGTTCATGACGATAAGGTTATTTTCATCAGCGAGGATGATTTATGGCAGGTGCCGCTTAAAGGTGGTATTGCCCGCAAGTTAACAGATATTAAAGGAAAAGTCTTTTCAGCCAGATTTTCGCCCGACGGAAAGTGGATTGCTGTGTGTGCTTCAGATGAAGGTTACCTTGAAGTTTATTTAATGGACGCGCTGGGAGGACCACTCAAACGGCTTACCTATCTCGGAGGTTATTCCAAGCCAGTTGCCTGGTCGGATGATTCCCTGAAGATATATATCACTTCCAGCTTTAAAAACGCTTTTGGTTCGCAGATTTATACAATCGGACTGGACGGCGGTGAGCCAGCCGAAGTACCAGTAGGACACGCCAACGCACTAAGTTATGGAGAAAAAGGAGTTGTAATTGCTCGCCACACCCGTGATTTAGCTTACTGGAAACGCTACCGTGGCGGAACAGCCGGTGAATTCTGGATTGATGTAAAAGGCAATGGAGATTTCAAACGCCTGCTCGACATCAACAGTAATCTCTGTTCACCTATGTGGATTGGTAAACGTATTTATTTCGCTTCCGACCACGAAGGTATTGGCAACATTTACTCCTGCGATTTCAAAGGCAAGGATATCAAACGCCATACAAACGAAGCGGAATTCTATGCCCGTAATGCCTCTACAGATGGCAAAACTATTGTCTATCACGCTGGGGCAGATTTATTCGCTTTAGATGTAGCAACAGACAAAGTTCACAAGCTGAAGCTGGATTATCATTCCGCCAAAGCCCAATTAAAGGTAAAATTCGCTGATCCTCATAAATACCTGCAAGGCTACGATTTGAATAATGCAAGTACCGATACTGTTCTTGCTGTGCGGGGTAAACTGGCTACTATGTGTAACTGGAGCGGACCAGTGCGGCAATGGGGGAAAAAGGACGGAACACGTTATCGTATTCCCGTCTGGCTGAACTGTGGTAAGAAATTCGTTGCTGTTTCGGATGAAATGGATGGCGAAGACCGGATTATCATGGTTGAACCAGAGAAGAAGAAAGAGAAACTGTTCAGGAATCTTGAGCTTGGTCGGGTCTGGAGTATTGTACCAAGCCCTAATGAGGCAACGATTGCCATAACCAACCATCGTAACGAGCTATATATTCTTAATCTGGAAAAAGCCAGCCTTAGAAAAATTGATACAAGCGATGAAAATCGCATTTTCGATGTTGTCTGGAGTCCTGACGGAAAATGGTTGGCTTACAGTATAGCTGATACATCCAATACGCATGTACTACGCATAGCTGACGCGAAATCCGGTAAAAAGCATGATATTACTTCACAGCGGTTATACGATTACGCACCCACGTTTTCCGAAGACGGTAAGTATCTCTTCTTTGCGGGTGACCGTATTTTCTGGCCTGAATATGACGCGG
>JAIOTM010000270.1 GCA_021106755.1 Candidatus Cloacimonadota bacterium
ACAAAAGAATTAGCTGGTAATGATATTCAAGTTGTGCCCGGAGACACATCATTTATTTACCAGATAAAAGATAGTAAATTCTGGTGTATCAAGAAACAAGCCTTTTCCTGTGCTTCTTCAATATGGGAACAATACAAAGAGAACCAGATATACTACTTCAGTGTAGATCTCGACAATAGTAATCTTGCCAATAATTGTGCAAATGATTTTGAAAAACAGCTCAAGAACCGGCAAGGTATCTACTTCAAAAACACAACACAAGATGAATAACACCTTATTAACGCTCTTAGAATCGAATCCAACCGCAAATATTGCGGCGTTGGGATTCTTTGCCAATTATCCGGTTGAGGATTACTACATTATCGGTAACTCGGCATTAATTTTTGGGCGGAGCGATAACCTGTGGGCACATATTGCAAGCACTTCAGAAGCAGATATTGCCAGATTACTCGAAACACAACTCACCCAATACTATTTTTCTGTAGAAAACTGGATGATTCCATTGATACTGAAACATGGCGAGATTGACTGGATAGTAGAATCCAACCGCTATATTCTGGACGATAGTATTCCTGTTAACGAACCGGAAATTACTTGTAGTGTAATAGATACAGTTTATGCTGAGGTTATTTACAATAATTCGGATTACAAAGATTATATCTCAGTTGACTATATATCAGACAGATTGGTAAAGGGTGTCTCTGCCGGAATCATAGTAAACAACAATCTTGTCGCATGGGGATTCACGCACGATGATGGTGCGCTGGGCTTTCTTCATGTTCTTCCCGAATATCGAAAAAGAGGTTTTGCGATGGCAATTATGCAAAAACTTATTCAGATGAGAAGAAATAATAATGAACCAAATTTCGGGAATGTTGTACCTGATAATGTCGCGTCTATTGGATTAATCAGCAAACTTGGCTTTCGCTTCGATAGAAAAGTCAGCTGGATAAAATTGAATCCACTTATGCAGTAAATGTTGATGGTACCCATCCACCGGGTACCTGAAGAAACCTTTTGCTACATATCTTTACTACTCTTTATCGAATCCTGCTGCCTTAATGCGATAAAGTACGTGCAAACGGCAAGATAAGACGTTGTCGCTCTGATAAAAAATGCTCGCGGATAGAAAGTGAATAACTCTCCACAGAAAATATTGATTTTTTCTTGATTATTGGTTGACATCTAAGTTTAAGCTTCAAACATCTGGCATAATTTAATAAGATGGAGGATTACATGGCGAAAAAAGTCACTATATTCGGTGCGGGGTTTGTTGTGAAACCTATGGTTGATTATCTTGCAAAGCATGGTTATGAAGTACTGGTTTCCAGCAGAACAGTTAGCAAAGCCGAAGCACTGGCAGAACCGCATCCAAACGTTTCAGCAATGCAGTTTAACTCATCTGACGATGAGACAATGAGCAAACTTGTGCAAGAGAGCGATTTAGTGGTCAGTATGCTTCCGGCAACTATGCACGTAAAGGTTGCGAAGCAGTGTATAATGCACAAGACTAATATGGTAACAACATCGTATATCAGCCCGAAAATGCGGGAACTTGACCAGGCAGCAAAAGACGCAGGCATTACTGTACTTAATGAAATCGGTGTTGACCCCGGTATTGACCACATGTCGGCGATGCGGATTTTTCATCATGTAGAAGATAACGGTGGCAAGATAGTTTCTTTCCGCTCTTACTGTGGCGGTTTGCCTGCTCCCGAAGCAAACACAAATCCAATGGGGTACAAGTTTTCCTGGGCACCCAAAGGTGTTCTTATGGCAGCAATGAATGGCGGTACATATCTTTGTGATGGTGAAGTGGTTGAAGTAGAAGGAAAAAACCTATTCTCTCACAATTGGTTTGTAGAAGTTGAGGGAACAGGAACCTTTGAAGCATATATCAACAGGAATTCTCTGCCATACATAGACCTGTATAATCTTCCGCATGTCAAAACAATGTATCGGGGAACCCTGCGTAATGTATCTCACTGCGAAACATGGTATGTCTTATCCCAGATGGGCTTTTTCAAAGATGTTGTGAAATTCGACAACCTTGATAAGCTTACAATCAGAGAATTCATCCTGATTCATGTGTTTAAACGTAATAAGACTGAAAATCTCGGTAAAGTTCTTCGCAAAATATACAATTTGCCAGAGCATAGCGTGATTCTGAAGAAATTCGAGTGGATGGGCTTTTTTGATAATAAAGCTATGGTTCCAATCAGCAGTGGTAGTGCGGTAGATGTACTCACAGCCATTATGTTAGAGAAGATGCCATATCTTGACGGTGAGCGGGATATGCTTGTTATGCATCATGAGTTTAAAGCAGAATTCCCGGACAAAGAGCAGTTTATTACATCTTCAATTGTGGATTTCGGAATTCCCAATGGTGACAGCTCTATGGCACGCACTGTTTCCCTTCCCGCGGCAATTGCCACCCGGATGATTCTGGAAGGAACAATCGCAGAGAAAGGTGTATTAATGCCAGTACTACGTGAAGTTTACACTCCCATTCTGAAGGAATTGGATAAAATGGGAATCAAAATAAATGAGAAATTCAAAACCTTGTGACCCGGTTACAGGTAATCAATGTAAATAATTAAATTATCTGCCGGCTTGTAGAGTTATCACTTTATCAGTCGGCAGATGTTATTTATTTAAGATTTAGATAATATCGCTTATGTCTTTGTATATCTTAAATCTTAAACCTAAAATGTAAAAGGAGTTGTGGATGAAATTACTTGGCATTCGTAAAGAGACCAAGAATAAGTGGGAAGCACGAGTGCCGCTCAATCCTGAGGCGGTGCGGGAATTGGTCGAACGGGGGGTGAGAGTAAAAGTTCAGCCGTCCGCTATCAGAGTTTATAAAGACGAGGAATATGTAAAAGCTGGAGCCGAAATTTGCGAAGACCTGAGTGATTGTAGCTTCATCCTTGGCGTTAAGGAGATTCCTATAGATGACATACTCCCGGGAATTCCTCAATTATTTTTCTCGCATGTAATTAAAGGGCAGGACTATAATATGCACTTACTGCAAAAAATTCTGGATTCTGAGGCAACCTTGTTAGATTATGAGAAAATTACTGATGTCGAAGACAGGCGACTTGTGTTTTTCGGTCGTTACGCTGGTAACGCCGGAATGGTTGAAACTTTATGGGGATTAGGGCAACGTCTTAAAGAAAAATATGGAGTTGAAACACCATTTTTAAGAATGAAACAGGCATATCAATACAACAGTGTTCCCGACGCGGTGGAACACCTCAAAAGTATTGGAAAAGAAATTAAGCAAAATGGTTTGGGCAAAAGCATTCACCCGCTTGTATTTTTTGTTATGGGTTACGG
>JAIOTM010000001.1 GCA_021106755.1 Candidatus Cloacimonadota bacterium
ATCGAAAACAGTGACAGAAACCTGTCCGCGCTCTTTCAGGTCGAAGGAAATTTTTGTTTCCGGGTTGAAAGGATTAGGATAGTTGTCAGACAATATGGTTTCAAAGATTGCAACACCATCATTAATACCTGTTGTGTAAGTGTAAATCAGTTCAGTATGGTCAGCACTGCCATCAGAGTAAACTGCTTCAACTCCAATCATATACTCATAACCTTGTATCAGGTCGGATATGTGTAAATCCAGGTCGGTGCCATCATCGGTGCTATCTTCATAATTCCCGTTAATATAGAGGCTGAAGTACTCAAGGGAACGAGCAATTGGAGCATCCCAGGATATCAGAGCAACACCGTTCTGCAAAGTTTCTGCCTGAACATTAACAACAGGCATAAACAGCCCAACATCAAGGACTGTGGAAGGAGCAGATTCGCCTTCTTCGTGCAGAGCGGTTACATGATAGTGATACATTGCGGATGGAAGGTCTGTATCGTCATAAGTCAGCACATTCGCATCGTTAATCTCGGCAATTTCAACATCATCACGATAGACTTTGAATCCCAATAAAAAACGGGTTTGAATTTGCCAGGTAAGATTAACGTTGTTGTCTGACAAGCTGTAGTTCAGATTAGTAGGAAATGCAACTGCCGGGTATAATGGCGGAAAGAGAATGTTGTCTATCCACGCACTGTCGCTGTTGCCGGATACAGTGTTATCTTTGAAGTATTCCCAGGTATAAGTATGAGTTCCTGAAGCAACAGGATATACTTCCATTTCCCAGGCACTATTCCCAGACCATTCATCGATCAGAACACCATCAATTGAGAATTTCAGAAAGTCGTAATTAGCTTCTGAGGATATTTTCCGGGCAAAGACAATCGAACCATCAGACAGTGCATCGCGGGTAATGCTGAGAATACTACTCTGGTTATGAGTTATCGCCCCGGATTTAGCACTGTAAATTCCGTCATGAGAGAGATAAGTATCGGTTATCCAGTTAGAATTTCCACTCATTTGCCAGTTGAATGCCGAGAAGTCTCCAGTTTCAAATCCTTCATCAAATGCACCAGTAAGAGTTGCGACTACTACACTGTTAGTAGGAATAGATTCTCCTTCCGGATTATACATTGCGGTAACATAATAGGAATACCCCATGTTTTCGACAACTGTGTTATCAACATAGCTGGTATTTTGAACATCCTGAGCGATAGCAGTATTGTTACGATAAATTGTATAACCCGTAAGAGGACGTGTTCCTGGAGCGTTCCATGTAAGAGAAACTTCATTGTTTGCGTAAGTTCCTGTCAGGTTTGAAGGTGGTGCGTTAGGGGCAAATGTAACTATTGATGTAGAAATGCTCTGCATAACTTCTTTAGTCGAATGATTCTGAACAAAAGCTATAACTTCCAACTGACCAATAACCCAGTTTCCATCAAGCTGGATTTGGTAGTTCTGTTGAAGATTATTGCTCGTGTTGAAGTCCAGATCTGTGCCATTCTGGTTTGGATACATCTTGCGCATAACGAAGTTTACCTCGTTCATAACAAACCAGTTATCAGCGATATGGGATTCTGTGATAACGAAGTGAAGTTTCGGGGACATCGTACTCGGAGTCATGTTCATATCCCTGTCAATGTTCACAGTTATATTCAGCGTAGTAGCAGAAAGGTTTCCTGACCATGAAAGCGATACCGGAGAGTCAACAGCCATTGCTGCTACATATTCAGGGTATATAGCATTATACAAACTACTACTGGCGTTTCCACCTGAATGCTGATCAGTACCATCCCAAACCCGGGTAGGAAATCCGCCTACGGCATAGTAATTCTGCCTTGCTGTTGCTTCGGCTGTGTTGTAAGAATCACCATTGTGATATTCGATAATTGAAACTGCGTCTCCATTGTTATGGAAATCATCTGCCGCCATTGCTATTCCCGGGCAATACACACACCATGTGCCAGTAAAAATTTCCAGCAGTGCGTGTTCTCTCGGCACCGCAAAACACAAACCAATTGTAAGTGTCAGAACAAGTACAAGTACTTTTTTCATTTCATCTCTCCTCTTTTTTTATAGCTATTTTCACTCTGTTTTGATATTGAAGCAATATTGAATCCAAGTCAGTAAATAACACGTTAATTACTACATTCTGTCAACATTTAACAGTCACGAATTCTTGCTAATACCTCTGGATGAATAAACACCCGCCATCACATCTAACTATCTTTGATGTGGTTATAGCTATTTCAGAAGGAGCATCTTCTTCGTGATTTTTTTTGTGCCGGTTTTCAGCGTGTAGAAATACACCCCAGAACCCGTTGATACTCCCTGTTCATTAGTACCATCCCAGCTAAACTGATGCATACCAGCGTATAAGACATCCCTTACAAGTGTTTTTACTAACTGTCCTTTTACATTGAAAACTTCAAGTTCTGTGTAACCGTTATCCGCGAGTGTAAACGAAATTGTCGTTTCAGGATTAAACGGATTGGGTCGGTTCGAAAGCAGTTGAGCACCCAATTTCGGAACGGTGTTGTCCTTGTTGCCGACGGGGCCATAATGATAGAGAGCAATATATCCTTGCAGAGACGCACAATTACTCACGTTATCGTTATCAAGAATCACATACCAGGGTTCTCTGATGTCTGGCACATCAAATTCTGCCAGTGCCATAGAAACGTTGTATTCCGGGAGATAACTGTCGAAATTGGAGTACATGCGATACATAAGATAGTCATTTTCGTTGGCGAAAAACAGGTTTACATCGCCATTATCTTCAACCTTGTAAAATCTTGGAGGATTGGTTGTCGCGTTAAGATCATCCATTGGAATTCCAGCGGAAATTACCTGAGACGTTGAAAAGAAATCTGCCCGAATCAGCCAGTCGTTATCAGACTTGGGAACAGCGATTTCATTGAAGGTTGATGGCATAATATCCCCGGAAACAGGGAAAAGAAAATCGTAAGACCCGCCATCCACAGTCAAAGTAAGATAACTATAAGAGTTGCTTCCCGGGGGATAATTTCCCACAGGGGATTCTACCCTTGCGTGAAAATGTATTCCTTCTCCTACAGGTAAACTGCAATTTCCATCTTTATCTGTAAAACTCCACATATCGTATGATTGGGGAGTCGTTTGCGTACCAGTCACAAGGATAATCTTGGCACCATCAATAGGCAATCCGTTGGAATCCTGTACGTGTATATTTATGGTTGCAACTCCATCGGAATATGTGTCAATTACTGATGTGAGATAGCCATCACTTCGGATTTCAAATACAGTTCCGTACTGATTTCCCCAACCGATTTAGTATCGCATAGGGTCATCGACAACATTAGATACCGGTTCCCAGGTAATCCAGCGGTCGCACCAGAATTCGTCCCATGTATGATCACCTGATAATGTGAGGATGCTTGTGCATGGAATAAGTGCGGAGCGTGCAGCGGCGGCAGTAAGATCCGCGTGTTCGCCGCAACGACCAATATGCTTCTTGTAGATTCTTACAGGTTGATGACGTCTTTCGTAATCCGAGGTAAAAGTCATTGTCTCGTTTACCCAGTCGTGAACTTCATTCATGGCGGTTCTGCCATCTCCGCCCCATAATACCGGACAACTCAGTAGTGAATCCCGCAATACAGGATAGCCCACATCGCTGAAGTTGTAAAGGTAGTCGCGCCAGAACACGCCAATTGGAGGGTCTTCAATATTGATAAGATGTCCGGGGGTTTCTGGTGTTATGGGATTTATATATGAAGGTACTTCATCGGTAATCTTGGGGTGAACCAGATACCAGTAGTAAATATCGCGGGGAGTTTCTAACCAATGCACTACACCAAGGCTGTCCTCAAACGCGTAAGAGGTTGTGGAGTAGTAATCTTCATCGGTACTGCTACCGTAATCTACTATGTTCACATAATTTAACTCGGTATCATACTGATACATCATTTGAGCGTTATCCACAATCAATTGAGTGTAACTATATTGCGATTGCAACCACGCTACTGATGAGTGAGCTATTGAAAACGCGATTTCATCTATATAAGGATCTGTCGCGGAATTGATGATTTCCGCCCATATAAACTGACTGGTTTCATCAAGCTGTACAAAAATATTAGTCAGTTCCTGACGCGCCCAGAGAGGTGCTTTTTCAATCGCTGCCTGAGCTTCCGAAATCAACATAAACTGCAAAGTAATTGCATCCAGAGAATCGCCATTGAACATCGCTCCAACCATTTTATGCCCGTGTACATACTGGTTGAAAAAGAGTGAATCAACAAGCACCCACTCCTCCCTGTTAAATTGCGAAGTCTGGCTTGTTCGTTCAGAAGAACTTTCTGGAATCCACTGTTGTGCTGTGCCTACACAAATGCCGTGAAAATCTGGAAGCGTGTTGGTTATTCCAC
Organism: Candidatus Cloacimonadota bacterium; assembly: GCA_021106755.1. Classification (GTDB taxonomy): domain Bacteria; phylum Cloacimonadota; class Cloacimonadia; order Cloacimonadales; family JAIOQZ01; genus JAIOTM01. Next base: position 4,395 of record JAIOTM010000001.1, read on the forward strand.
GCTCCGCAAAACATAACGAAATCGATATTGCGAGAAGAATTAAAACTACATGTTTCATTTGTACTCCCTATTCAAATTATTGTTTTTACTGTCTATTTGCAGAGAATAAATAGTCAACAAAAAAAAGTACTTTCCCGAAATATATGGAAGCATGTTGACATAAATTCTGGCAAACAATGACAATATATGGTTTGTAGCAGTCCGGAATTTCGATTCACCCAGGCTCCATAATTATTTAAACCGCTACTTTTCTGTATCCTGTTTAAGCAACTTTGCCCGGTACTCAGCGGCTTTGATTTTATCACCTTGGGCATCGTAGAGATTAATCAATTTTTTAATCACATTTATTGTATGAGAATGTTCTGCTCCAAGGTCTTTAACAAA
>JAIOTM010000056.1 GCA_021106755.1 Candidatus Cloacimonadota bacterium
ACAACCTCACCGCCGCGATGATTTTTCTCGACCGACCCTCCAGCAAAATGGTTACTGGAATTATCACCGATGAAAACGGTTTGCCACTGATAGCAGATGTCGTTGTCGCCGAGATAGATACAGTATCAGGTATGACACTGGTCGAACCAGTTCGCTCTGATTCTTTGTTCGGCAGGTACTATCGTTTGCTCCATTTTGGTACTTACACGATGCAATTCAGTAAACCCGGTTATATTACGCAGATTGTTGACAGCGTGGTTGTCAATGCAAATTCTATCACCACCCTTAACGTAATACTGCCTGTTTCGACAGCCGCGAACGACAGTAATACCCCCTATCTGAAACTGAGTAATTACCCCAACCCCTTTAATCCCGAAACAACTATAGAATTTAATCTGGATAAATCAACCCGGACAGAACTCTCCGTATATAACATAAAAGGTCAATTAGTAAAAACACTTGTAAACCAATGTCTCAAATCTGGTGTTCACAGGATACACTGGGATGGAAAAGATGATTTCAACCACCTCAGTGCCAGTGGAATTTATTTCTTTAAACTAAAGTACGGTGGGGAAACTACCATGCAAAAAGCAACATTATTAAAATAAGAGAAAAAGTGAAAAAAATATTTTTTTACTTGACACGAAAGAAGATAAAATCAATATTTTTCATAGAAGAGGCAAATAGCATCGGAGGTAACATGAAAAAGGCAACACTATTCGCAATAATAGCTATTTTATCCATTCTCTGTTTTGCTCAGGCACCATGGACTACGACCTTTGATTACTATGATTTAGGACTTGATACATTATTCTCTGATTGGTTGTGTCCTAGTTTGACACCATGGGCAATTCACAATACTCAGGATGGAATAATTGTTGTAGCTAATGGAAAGATTTATGAACACTATGTTGATGGGGATATTACAGCATATTTTACCTTTGTATTCAAGACAGATTTTGGCGGTAATATACTCTGGACTTCCTGCGATGATGCTATCGGAGGTACAGATAATCTAAATGTTCCATACATACAAATTACAGGGGGTTTATTACTTGATTCATTTCTACTGGCAGACGGCTCTGTAGCAACACTGCAGAGAGAAGGTATTTTTATTCGTAATGGAGCAACCGGTGAAATTACTGCTTCAATATCAAATCAGGATAACCATCATAAAACATTAGCATACATCCCTGAAATTAATCAATTATGTCATGCTGTGATAGATTATTCGAATATATATCTAAGATATTACGATGGCTCAGATTTACATTTGATTCAAGAGAGAGTAATCTATTCACATTTAGTCGATGGGGTATGCGAGACAATAAAATCGATAAACCAAAAGAATGAAAACATCTATATTCTTGGTACTTATGATATAGGTATGGGGTATCACTCTGTAGCAATTTATATGTTGGATTTATTCGACAATTACACTTTAATAACAGATGATTATATCAACAAATTTACTATTGCAGATGATGGATCAATCTTTGCAATAAGAAAAGTTCCACCCAATTGGTATCATTATATAATTACAAATTATACACCAACTGGTGAAAGAATAAACTCACTTGGATTTGAGGATGAGTATTTAGACACAGGGATAGCTCATTTTGAGTTTGATGGTGATAGTTTTTATTTGAATGAGTATTGGACCATAAATCCCTACATCCCAGGTTTCTCTCGAATATCTAAATATTCGATTTCGGACTTTGGTTTACAATCACACTTTCAGTTTCTGGAAGAAGGGATAATAGCGTATAGCCGTAGAACAAATGGTTTCTACGCTGTTGGCGAATACTATAATGATTTTCACCTATCTCAACCTATAAAAAACATGACTCTAAGTAGTATAAATGACTCTCAAATGCCAATTGAAAAAGAAAAATTGCCTTTGCCAACCCAATATCTAACATGCTACCCTAATCCCTTTAACCCCAAAACAACCTTAGAGTTTACATTAACAGAGCCAGCCCAAACAGAACTTTCAGTATATAACATAAAAGGTCAACTTGTCAAATCGTTGATTACACAACGTCTGCAATCAGGTGTTCACAAGGTAAGTTGGGATGGACAAGATAATTCAGGACATCCCTCTTCCAGTGGTGTCTATTTCTTCAAACTATCGTACGGTAATGAAATAGCAATTAAAAAGGCTACATTATTAAAATAAGGTTTAACTTGAAATAATTATTTTTTATTTGACACGAAAGAAGATAAAATCAATGTTTTTCACAGAAGAGGCAAACAACATTGGAGGCGAGATGAAAAAGGTAACACTAATCGCAATAATAGCAGTTTTATCTATTCTTTGCTTTGCACAAACAACCCCGTGGACAACCAGTTTTGATTACTACGATCTGGGATTAGATACATTGTTCTCAATTTATCTGTCTCCGACCTTGACACCACAGGCAATTTACAACACACAAGATGGAATAATAATTGTGGCTAATGGTCTTATTTATGAACAGGATGACACTTATTATGTAAGTAAAAACTTTGGTTTTGTGTACAAAACAGATTTTGATGGCAATCTTCTTTGGACTTCCTGCGATGAAACAACAGGGGGAACAGCCAACCAAAATGTGCCACACGTGCAAATTGCAGGAGGAGGATTACTCACTTCATCTATTCTGGCAGACGGCTCCGTAGTAACCCTACAGAGAGAAGGAATATATATCCGTAACGGCTCTACTGGTGAAATTACTGCCTCAGTATCAAATCAGGACAACCATCATATAACTTTAACATACATTCCTGAAACTAATCAATTGTGTCATGCTGTGATAGAAAACTCGAATTTATATCTACGATATTATGATGCATCAGATTTGCAATTCATTAACGAGCGGGTAATATACTGGCATTTAGTCGATGGAGTATGCGAAACGATATTTTTGCTTTTGCAACATAACGGTGATATTTATATATATGGAGCATACTACATTTCAGGTGAAAGAACAGGTGCTATCTATGTGTTGGACCCCAATGATAATTATGTCCTCCTTCTTGAACTTGATGATGGATATTTTTGTTATTTGACTATTGTAGATGATGATTCAATCTTAGCCAATATGATAATTCCACCAAGTATTACTGAATACACGATTATTCATTTTTCACCTGAGGGAGAATTATTAAATTCGTTAATTGTCGGAGAGGAAAACTATTATCAAGGTAGTTGTGGATACTTTCATTTCGAGATTGAAGGCAATAGTTTTTATTCAAATGAGCAATTGGGATCTGGATTTTTCCAAATCTCTAAACGTTCGATTGCGGATCTTAGTTTGCAGTCGCATTATCAATTATTAGATGAAGGACCAATCGCATTTTGTCGTAGAGGAAATGGATTTTATGCTGTAAGTAAGTTCCATTACGACTTTCATGAGGATATTGTTGAAAGAGATATGGTTCTATACAGCATCGATGACTCGCAAATGCCGATAGATGAAAACGAATTACCATACATAGAGCAAGCTCTTATCTGTTACCCCAACCCATTTAACCCCACAACAACAATTGAGTTTACGCTTACAGAGCCTACAATGACCGAGCTATCTGTATTTAACATAAAGGGGCAATTAGTAAAAACACTTGTAAATCAACGTCTGCAATCAGGTGTTCACAAGGTAAACTGGGATGGAAAAGATAACTCCAACAACCCCACTGCCAGTGGCATCTATTTCTTTAACCTGAAGTACAATAATAAAACAGTTGTTCAAAAAGCAACACTTTTAAAATAAGGTTTAACTTGAAAATAATTATTTTTTGTTTGACACGAAAGAAGATATAATCAATGCTTTTTATAGAAGAGGCAAACAACACCGGAGGCGAGATGAAAAAGGTAACATTAACACTATTGGCTGTAATTATTTCCATTTTTTGCTATGCCCAAACACCGTGGACTACGACCTTTGATTACTACGATTTAGGTCTTGATTCCCTTTTCGCTGAAAGTCTCTCGCCAATTTTGCAACCACAGAACATTTTTACAACTTCTGATGGCATTATTATTGTCACTTCCGGTAGAGTTTTGCATGGGGAGTATGGGGACCATTATTACTGGTTCACCTATGTATTTAAAACAGATTTTGATGGCACTATATTATGGATATCCTGTGACGAAGTAACTGGAGGTCTTACTCCAGATCCATACGATACTCAAATTACGGGAGGACAGCTATACAATTCCGTCATTCTTTCAAATGGCTCTGTTGTGACAAACCAGAGAGATGGACTTTTCTTACGAGATGGAGCGACAGGTGAGATTACAGCCTCAATAAGCGATTCAATTGAGACTTATTGGCCACTGCTTGCTATCCCTGAAACTAACGAGCTATGCATTCAGCAGGGACGTACAAATCCTCTGGCTTTTCGATTCTATAATGAGAATGATCTATCTTTTAATTATGAGAGAATCGTTGAAACAGGTCTGGAGAATGAGCAAATTCAGACTTTTTATTTAATTGCACAAAAAGCAGGGAACCTCTATTTCACAGTTTCTACTTTTCAGCAAGAATATTTAAGATACTTGTACGATACGTATATATTGGATACCAATGATAATATTAGTCAAGTATTGGATACACTGGCTGTCTCTATCACACTTCAGGAAGATGGCTCATTCTATGGATTGGCTTCAGAGGATTTACCCAGTACAAGGGACAGGTTATATTCAGTTATTCACTGTTCACCAAGCGGGGACTTGCTACATTCGGTTCCAATCAATGATGATTATATAAGACCTTACAAAATCTTTGTTTCAAATGACAGGATTTTCTATCTTAAGCAAGGGCACGGTGAAGATAGAATAATTTTTTCATATAATTCAGATTTAAGTCAGAGTTCGTTTTACCAATTTGAAGAGATAGAGCAGATTGCATTTTGTACAAATAATACAGGTTTCTATGCTGCAAACACGTTTAATTTAAACGATGAATGTGGTCAGGATATAACTGATATGAAACTATATAACATCGATCTTGCTCAAATGCCAATCGAGAAGGATGAAATTCCACTTCCACTGCAAATGCTAACCTGCTATCCCAATCCATTTAATCCTGAAACAACAATTGAATTTATGCTTACAGAGCCATATCAAACACAGCTTTCCGTATTTAATATAAAGGGGCAATTAGTAAAAACACTTGTAAATCAACGTCTGCAATCTGGTGTCCACAAGATTA
>JAIOTM010000183.1 GCA_021106755.1 Candidatus Cloacimonadota bacterium
CACCCTGGCATTGTCCCAATCACTGTCATTGAAGTCAAGACTATCCCAATTGGGGATTTGCCGATTGGCGGTTTTCCATGTTGAATCAATATGAACCACTTTGCTCGAATCGTCATCGTATTCAATGACTATTTTACCTATCAAACCAGCCGGGCCGGGCGAACCGCCGATATTTTCAGCATGAATAGCGATTATATTATTTCCTGTTATAACGCTCTCCGTAATATCGAAAGTACGAACATATTGCCAGCCCTTAAATTCAAATGCTCTTTGCGAGTTTACATAAACAACTACTACATCATCAGCCGCGATCAACATGACAATTCGTTTCACTTTATCTGAGGAACCAATATGGAATTGCTTCCTAAAAAAGCGTTTGCATACAGGTATCTGTTCCCGCGGGGTTACTTCCGGATACCATACCCAGCCGCAATCTTCCAGGGTGCTGTTTTTCGTCTGTTTGCTTGTCGAGACCACCCTGTCAGGACGGCTATCGTAACCAATCCACTGAGCTTTCCAGTCTTGAGGACGCAAAAGCCCCATCGACCACCTTGCTGATTCGGACCAGGCGGATGCTTTATCATTTTTGTCCCACACTTTGACTTTCCAGTAACACCGCATTTGGGATTTGAGCGGTTTGCCGCCATAAACAATACAAGCTGTCTCATTACTGGAAACTTTATGTGTATCCCAGATGTCGACCTGATTCGTGTCTAATTTTTTCTGACTGGACGCTACAAGAATACGATAGGCTGTCTGTTTCTGGCCACGCTGTAAAGATGTTACAATCCAACTAAGTCGCGGTTTTGTCTCATCAATTCCTAACGGGTTCACTCTATATTCGCAACGAAGGCGTTCAGCCTTTATTCCTTTTGAAAAAATTCCGGTACTCATAGCACCATATGCAAAAAACGCTGATGAGAATACAACAAAAACTACTATACAAATATTTTTTACAGACAGCATAAAAGCCCTTCTGGTTTATCCATTACTCTCTGAATCTGAGCCATTCTTCCACATATACATCGGCGCTGTGATGAACCAGACAATCGTTGAAACAAGCATCATCCATTTTATCTGAGGCAGATTACCAATGCCGGCCAAAAAGCACAGCGAAGGAACGATCAGAGCCAGCAACGATATCAATGAAACAAGTTTGACGGTTTTTTGAAGCATTATGTAAACTCCTTTATTTGCCGATAACAGGACGAACTTTTCGCTGATAAATTACACTAAGCAAAACATATAAGAGAGCCGCTACAAACCAGCCGGGAAGACTCACAAAATATATCTGTACGCGACCGGTCTGGACAAGCCAGCCGCAGATTCCAAGCGTAATAAACCAGGTAAGCCCCGCTGCCCAATTAAACGCTCTGCCGCTAATTTCAGCATAATTGCTTTGCAAACCAAATTTTTTGACTAACCAGAAATCCACAAAGATAATTGCACCCATCGGCATAAGAAGCAATCCGTACAACGCTACAAATTCAAGCAGCTTCATTGCAAATGCCGGGAACATACCGGCAACCGTCGCAATACCACCTGTAATCAGAGTTATGGTAAAACGGGATGTCTTCGGCACAATCGCCTGAAAAGCAAGGCCGGCTCGATATATCGTGGGATTGGCAGTGGTCCAGCCTGCGATAATAACACAAAGCAGGCCGGCAATACCCGCTGCTTTATACGCCAGCGGCCCCGGCAGCACATCCGTATTTTCAGGATTCAAATGCAACTGATACGCGTAAAGAATGGAAGCACTCAGCCACGCCATAAAATGGCCGACATACATCCCTGCCCCTGAAGCAACGGCGTACCAGCTTTTCTTTGCAAATCGAAATACAGACAAATCGCTCATGCCAACATGCATTGCCATATTGCAGAACCACGCGAAAAACATTACATGCCAAATCGTAAATTTAATCTTTCCCTCCAGCGGCTGGCCGCCCTTCCATATTTGAGTGTTCGCCAGTTGCCATACATCTGAAAGCGAATGAATTTCCGCATCTGTCTCAGTGATAAACTGACGAAGGCCTATCAAACCAAATGCAAGAAAGACCAGTACCATCCAGGGAGCAGCGATATTAGCAAATTTTGCGACTGTCTGGTATCCATACGCAGCTATGACGGAAATCAAAACCCCAATAACAAGCACCGCTATCACCCAGCCAGCACCGTTAGGATACAAATCATTTAATCCGGGCATCGGAAAACGAAACCACACCCCAATAGCCGTTGCAGAAACAGTGATCATTGCACCGGCCAAAAAACAGAACATCACCCCATTTGCCAAATTATACAACGTTACCAATTTTCGACCGCATATTTTTTCAAGGTGATAATACAGAGTTAAACGAGTGCGGGTAGCAATCGGTGCACACAAAAACATCCAGCTCAGAACAGCCAGGGCATTGCCGATAAGCAATCCTGCAATAAGATCAAATGCACTGACGCCGGCTGCCACAAAAAGCGGGCCAATCATCAATTCCGTTCCGGCACAATGCTCACCGGCATACATCCCGATAAAACTCTTAAACCAGAGCAAGGAACCTTGCGGAACCGGCTGACGTTCAAATTCACTACTCTTGCCTGACTGCCGACTGGTTTCTTCAGTACTCACTGCATTACCTTTCAATTTGTCAGTAGAGTTTCTCTTTATGTCCCCTATCACCCGGACAGAAAACTCTTTTCATGCCCCCCGTTATTCATACTGCAAATTCGCTGTTACCCTGATATCGCGCGAAGAAGACCCTATCAATAATTTGAATGTACCGCTCTCAACAACCCAGGCCTTTTTTGCCGGGTCATAAAACGAAAGCATACGCTTATCTATTGGCATAGTAACAGTCGTCTTGTCACCCGGCTTAAGGAATACTTTTCTAAAACCTTTCAGTTCCTTCTCAGGACGTATTAATGAGCATTTTTCATCCTCAATATACATCTGAACGACCTCTTTGCCGGCCATGTCGCCGGTATTTTTTATATCAACCTGCACTTCATACAACACACCATCTTCATTATTCTTACGTACTCTGGCATTAGTGTATTCAAATGTGGTGTACGAGAGACCATGACCAAACGCGAACAATGGGTCAACATTTCTGGTATCAAACCAGCGATATCCAACGAGGATTCCTTCTTTGTAATCACAATACTCGGCTCTATAGTCATCAAGTTTGTGAGCAGGAATATCTGCCAGTTTTTTGGGAAATGTCACCGGCAGCTTTCCTGAAGGATTTACATCGCCAAAAAGGATATTCGCCACAGCATTGCCGCTTTCCATACCCAGATACCACATCTGCAATATGGCAGGCACTTCGTCCACCCAGGGCATCTCCAGAGCAGTTCCGCCGGTCAGCAAGACAACCGTTTCAGGATTTGCCTTTGCTACAGCCTTGACAAGTTCATCCTGGCCATATCCGAGTTTGATATCCGTTTTATCATGGCCTTCATCATCGTAGTAATGGTTATGTCCGGTA
>JAIOTM010000113.1 GCA_021106755.1 Candidatus Cloacimonadota bacterium
GAGAGTATCAATTTTATCGAAGCGGAAACGGTTATGACTGGTGAAGATTTTGGTTTTCTGACAAGCAGATACCCCGGACTGCTTTTCTGGCTTGGAGCGGGCAATAATTCCGGGCGACTTCATTCCGATAAGTTTTTACCTGATAGTCGGTGCATTGAAATTGGTGTAAAAGCGTTCGCGTCTCTGATTAATAAGAAATAATTTGACCCCTGCTATGTATAAATCAATTTTGTAACAAAAATAAAAAAAATCGGAGGATATTAATGACTTATCGCGCGTTAGCAATTAATCCAGGTTCTACTTCAACTAAAATTGCTGTTTTCGATGATGAGCAGGAAGTATTTACAAAAACGCTTCGGCATGATCCCGTTGAGTTAGAGAAATTTGGAGGGATTATTGAGCAGTATGAATTTCGAAAAGAATTAGTGCTGGAAGCAATGAAAGAAAACAATGTTACACCCGAATCCTTAGACGCCTGTGTTGGCAGAGGTGGTTTGGTTCGTGCTGTTGAAGGCGGTACTTATCCTGTATCAGAGAAAATGCTGGCAGATTTATCTGACCCGACAAAATGGGGACGGATTCACGCGTCAAATCTCGGTGCCTTTATCGCCAGTTCGATTGCTGACGACATGGGAAAACCATCCTTCATTGTTGATCCGGTAACAGTAGATGAATTCGATGAGATTGCCAGAGTATCCGGTATCCCTGAAATCCAGCGGCAGTCACTGTTTCACGCGTTGAATATTCGCTATACAGCTCGGCTTCTCGCCAAGCAGTTGAATATAGATTTTCATACAATGAACATGATTGCGGTACACATGGGCGGTGGAATCTCCGTTTGCGCGGTAGAACAGGGCAGAGTTACCGATACAAATAACGCTCTTCTCGGCATGGGACCTTTCTCTCCTCAAAGAGCAGGTGCGCTACCTATTGGTGACCTTTTAGACATGGCATTTTCCGGGAAATGGAGCAAGAAAGAATTGCAGAAGTATCTTAGCAAAAAAGCTGGCCTCATGGCTTATCTCGTTACTGATGATGGGGTCATGATTGAAAAAGAAATTGATAAAGTCAAGGCAGGACAAGACGGTGATGAGAAAGTAAAATTCTATCACGACGCGATGTGTTATCAGGTTGCCAAGGAAATGGGAGCTATGGCAACGGCACTTTGTGGTAAAGTTGACGCGATATTCCTTACAGGCGGCTTGGTCTATAATCCACATCTGCGGGAAGAATTGAAAAGAAGAACCGAATCCATTGCACCGCTTTATTTTTTCCCCGGCGAAAAAGAGATGGAAGCACTCACTCAGGGAGCTATTCGCGTACTCAAAGGCGAGGAAGAAGCTAAGGTCTATTAGCAAAACAGCATAGAATGATTTAACGGAGTGGAAAGAAATTCTCACTCCGTTTTTCTTCCTGAAAATTCAGAAACATTGACATTCCGAAACAGGTATATAGGATAGCAAAAAAAGTCAAAGGCGGCAATAATTGGATTACCGACGCAGCATTCAATCGACACTCAACCTCATGGAAAATGGACTTACAAGGCGTATCAGTACAGATGAACTTGCTGACAGAGCCGGGCTTTCAATGTATCATTTTCATCGGGTGTTTCTGCATATTACAGGCTATACACCAAAAGCTTACCTGCGTATGCGGCGATTAAGCGAAGTTGCCAGAGAAGTAACCTATACCGAGAAAACATTGAAATTGATAGCTGGTCGATATGGCTATGAATCTCAGCAGGTGTTTACGCGAACTTTTAAGAATGCATTTGGGATAACCCCCGGGAAAATGAGAAAAACCAAACAGCCTTTTGCTTATCTGCAAGCGCTCAGATTGTTGGAAGGCACAAGCACAGGAGTAAAAATGAAGTCTGAGATTATCGAAAAACCAGGAATGAAGCTAATCGGAATGAGAATTACCACGACTATGAAAGAAAACGAAATACCTCAGTTGTGGGGACAGTTTACAACGCGCATGAAAGAACTTGAGGAGTATGAAGAAACAGATGTGGCTATCGGAGTCTGCCCTTACGTGAGCATGTACAAGGATTGTACACCTGAGACCCAATTCGACTATCTGGCGTGTCTTGTTGTCAATTCAGCGGATAAAATCCCTGAAGGAATGGAATTTCTGGAGATTCCACCAATGAAATACGCTAAATTTATTCACAAAGGAGCTTTGGATACTTTGGGGAAAACCTACAAAGCAATTTATAGTGAGGGGATGAAAGACTATGAACTCGCGGAAGCTGATCAGCTTGAGTGGTACGACGAACGCTTCAAGTGGGCTCAACCAGATTCGGAGATGGATATTCTGATTCCCATAAAGTAATATTAGAAATTTATCAAAAAGCGAGTGCTGACTTAGTCGGTACTCGCCTTTAGCCCACAAAGTGGATTAAAGAATCCGTGTTTTGCTGATTGGTTTCGGAAGCTTCATAACCAGCACACGAACATCTTTCTCCGATTCGTTGTAGATGCTATGCACAATATCTTCAGGGCTTTCGATAATGTCATCCTGGTTAACTACCACTTTTTCGTCGCCAACCATGATAGTTGGGTTTCCCTCTAACACGTAAAACGCGACATCGACGGGAGTGATGTGTGGCTTCAGTCCTTCTCCCGCTTTAAGCAGCAGATGCATAATAACAGCCGGGTCTTTATCGTATAATTTGGTGGATTGGATTCCATGCGGGTTAGTGACGTTTTCCTGATTTCTATAGCTTTTAATCTTCATTTGTAACTCCTTATGGCGTTATGTCAATTGCTGAATCTGAAATCATATCTGACTTTCATAAAAACCATATCGTTTTTGCTGTATTGTCCAAAATTACCTTCATCACCGACAAAGATATCAGTTCCAAGCAGAATATTGAAGCCATCCGAAATATCATAACTGAGCTTGGGTCTCAGTAGCATATCCTGTTTATTCAGCCCGAAATACGCAAAAAAACTCAATTCCAGTGTTTCCCTAAGAAAAGTTTTCGTGGCAAGGCATGAAATTGTATTTGTAAATTCGTCATTACGAATTTCCTCATCATAATCTAAAATATATTCCTGAATAAACTGAAAACTGACATTAACATCAAACCAGTTATGGTCGTAACCGATTAGATAATGAGCGTAATTTTTCTTGCTGATTCCATTATACAGTAGATTTTCCGAAGCGAACCTTTTATCGAAATAGAAGGCTCCTTCGCTACGCACCACAGCACCGCCAATTATTTTACTGAAGCTTGCTCCCGTAAGCGGTAATCTATGATGTTCCGGCATCAGCTTCAGCGTATTATCTAATTGAGGATAGATATACATCGCGGGATTATCATCCCACATATAAGCGGCAATTACTTCAAGGTCGATAGAACTTCCCATATAGGAATATTTGAAAGCAACTTCGCTGTTTGAAAGCTTATTTTCCACCTCCGCTTTCGAATAATCGAAGCTGACAGGCATGGGGAAGTCAGGGGAGGCAGGTGCCCAGATTGAGTTTGAAGCTGGTAAAATTGTCGCCTGAAAAGAAGGAATCCAAACTGCTTCGAAAGTAGAATTTCCCAGATAGTAATTCAGTTTAGCGGCATTGATTGCTATCCGTATTTCTTCAAAATCGGGCAGGATAAACTCCGAAAGATTACGAGGTGAAATAACATCAGTAATAAAAACACCATCCGCTTTACCCCAGATAATCTGTTGTTTACCGAGGCGCAAATCAAAATTGTCAAAAACGATATCGAAGTAGGCTTGCCGCAACGATACTTCCAACTCATCATCTAAACCATTGTAGTTGAATACAGGATTAACCAGAAACGCACTGTTTCCCCTTCTGTAATCCAGTCTCCAGTCGAACGTATTCTGAAAAACAGCATACTCGGCTTCCTGGTCGGTAAGTACTCCGAAATAGGAACGAACAAATCCGACTTGATTATATCCTGCGTTTAGTATTATAGATAATGTCAATAGTAGAACTGCGAGTATCACACGTTTCATTTTTCGTCTCCTGTTTTTAGGAATTTGCTTTACAGCCCTCTTTTCATTATACGTTCAGAGAACCTGCTGTCTGAAATAGATGTGTTTATCTGAACGTTTGAAAGAACCATTCGCGTTTTGTGGTTGGATTGAACATTATGCATTTCGGAGTTGGTAATTACGTCAATTCCATTGATATTCCGCACTTCCTTTACATACAAGATTTTCAATAATTCACTATCCTCATCATAGAATTCTTTTTTCTTACCAATCCATTTATCTTTCTCAATCCAGGTAATTGTTCTGGAGTACATATATTCCTCTTCTTTCGGAATACTCTCGACTACATAGTACTCTTTTCCGTCGATATTCTCAAGGCGAAGCAGTTTGTGGGTGTCCTCGCCCGGTTGACGGTCTCCCATATCGTCATAGGTGAAATCAGAACCCATAAAGTAGTCGCTTTTGCTATCGCTGGAAATACGCTTTACTCTTTTCAGAGCTGGCAGATAAATCCACTGATCATCATCTTTTCCGTATTCATCGTAGCTCCAGTTCATAAAGGAGGTATTATAGATATCCGCCGGGGAAACAAAGAACATTATCTTTTTTTCCATATCTCCGGAATCTTTCAAAAACTGTTTAATTTCACGAACTCGTTTATCGCCGCGAGAGTTCTCTAATATCATGGATAAATCAGAGGTCTGATCCTTGCCGGAAGGGCGATTGTAAACATTCTCGATTATCTGTAATCCTGTAATTTCCTGTGCTGAAAGTAGTGTTCCCATAACTAACAATGCTGTAACAAATAGTGTTATTTTTCTCATTTTTCCTCTCCAGTTAATGTTATTGTTTAGTTCCCTGTTTCTTCTTCCCGAAAAACAAATTCGTTTTATAGATAAGCAGATACATGATTGTAACAGTTCCCAGAAAACTGGTAAACATATTCAATGAAACCAATGCTCCGAGGCTTCTGTTGGGTGGAAATACCGAAAACAGCAACACCATAAATCCCGCAATCACAACTCCCGCGTTAAGGATTATCGCCCGACCTGAATGACGCATTGCACCCTTCATAGTTTTCTGTTTATCTCCGGTTGTAAGCGCGTATATTTTGTATCGTTCA
>JAIOTM010000273.1 GCA_021106755.1 Candidatus Cloacimonadota bacterium
CATATCCAAAGATGTAGTGGTTAGAAACGCCGGGTTCCACTGTCTCATCAAGAGGGAACCACAAGTCCATTGGTGACATCTCATCCATGCTCAACATACTCAGGTATTGGTAATATCGACCATAAGCCGCGAATACATTGCTGGTAGTAGTAAGCTTACGTCTGAGATGCATACGGGGTGCAACGCGGAAGTATTCGGTTGTCGGGTCGTTTGCCAGATATTTTGATTTTGTTGAGCATAATGTAGCCCGCAGACCAGCTTGAAAAGTCCAGTACGCGTTGATGTCCCAACTATCCTGAGTGTACATAGAGTAGGTTGCACTCGACACATCCACCATGGGAAGTCCGCTTTTATCGATGTCTAAGTTAGTTGTGTTCTCAAGGAGCACAGCGTTATACTTCACATCAAAGCCGTATTCTATCAGATGTGATTCAGAAGGTTTCCAGGCAAGCATTGCCCGGAATGTTGCGTCCCATATATCATTTGCCCTGTCATAGTACTCGTTGTTTTCAGAATCATAATCTACTCGGAAAAGTGAACCGAAATGGCTTCCTGCGAGTACGAAGTGTGAAAACAGTTGCGGGTTGAAAAGGTGTGTCCATTGTGCGCTGACAGTTTCGTTACCCCATTGCAGCAAGAGGTCAGCTCCAAAATTGAATTTGATGAAATCTTTTCCGAAGTATGTGCTGAGGCTGAATTTATCCTTAGTGGAGTAGTCCCAGTTAACTTTGGCATGTCCATCATAGAAATATACATCAGGCATCTCCAAATCCATCGCGGCTTTCATAACATCTAAGTAAGTCCGTCGGAAGGATCCCATATAGGAACCTTTCTGTCCTCCCATTTCCCAGGGTCCTTCTACAGTAGCACTGGAACTAAGCATACTTATTCTGGCAATACCGGTAAATTTTTTGCGGTTTCCTTCTCGATTTGTAACATCCAGCACCGAAGACAGTCGCCCATGATAAGTTGCCGGATAACCACCTTTCAATAACTCCACGTTTTTCACCGCGTCAGTATTAAAAGTGCTGAAAATACCGCCGAAATGGGATGGATTGTAAACGTCGATACAGTCCAGTAGAATCAGATTCTGGTCAGGGCTTCCACCCCGAACATACAAACCACTGGAGAAGTCGGAAATCGGAGTAACACCCGGCAATGCCTGAATCGAACGCATTACGTCTGCTTCGGCAAGAGCTACAACCTCTTTGAGTTGTTCGGTGGATTGGTTTATCTTACTCACTTTTATTTGGCGCGAGTTTATTTCATCCTCAAATTGCTTAGCTTTAATCACTAATCCGGCAATTTGAACCGCCCCCCGGGTAAGTTCAATTTCTAAGTAAATAGTCTCTTCAGCAGACATAGCTTTTTTACTGATAGTCAGAGGCTGGAATCCCATTTTCGATGCAAAAACCTCGAATTCACCAGAAGGAACTTCATTGATTACAAAATATCCTTTCTTATTGGTATATTGCCCCAGATTTGTACCTTTTATCATCACCGCGGCATACAGCATTGGTTCTCTGCTCGACTTCTCAAACACGTAACCATGAACGGTAGCGGCTTGCAATCCTGCAACGCTCAGGCATAAAAGCAGAAGAATCATAATCAAACGCATAGTTGACTCCTTTATATCAATTTCTTACAGGCTGATTAGCTATCAAACGTTATTGGCAAGGAAAAGTTACATGGAATAACGGATTTCAGTCTGAAAAAACAGGGGACGACTGGAAGTCATCCCCTTGATTGAAACTACTTAGCTATCTGATGCTACGTGGTGGTGACAATGAACGTGGTACTTCACGCACAGGAATAGCCGGTACCTGACAAGTTTTGCCATTGTTAAGGTTAATGAATCCTTTGTCGGTGTCTGTTACGGTAGCCGAGAAATTGATATCAGCAAGCTGGTAACCGCTGGCACCGTTATCTGTGTTGATTATTCCCTTGTCCGGGTCTGTAATAGTACCGCCAGTTGACCCTGGATCGGTGGTTTCGCCGGCAATCAGACCATAAACGCCAGTTTCAAGTTCGTTGACACCATCGTTGGCGATAGTGCCGAAATTAGCACTGTTGTCTAATGTAAGGTCACAAATCTGGGTCATAGAGGTATCGAAAGTATGTGCAACAAGGCTCATCGCGGCAATGTGGTTTCGGTGAATAACTACCACATAGTAATCACCAGCAGGATTATCAAAGTTCACTGCGTTGCCGTTTTCGGTAACTACATACCCATCCTGCGTTACAAAGAATGAACTACCATTACATGGGGAGTCTGGTGCATCCCGCAATTCAATATAAACCCAATCTACCGCAGTAGCTGGTATTGCTGTGACAACAAGGATGTCCATGTATGGGGATGTTAGCGGAAGATTGGCATTCAGGTTGAGTAACATATTGTGGTTAGCAACATCGTAAACACCTTCCAACATTATTTTTACCTGACTGTAAACATTAGTATCCGCTGCTGAGTTCTCAGCACCTGGTGTACCATTGTCAACATAGCTTGCCTGCCAGTTTGCGGCAACGCTGTTGTCGAGGGATGGGTTAATCAATTCGAGAGAAGGTCCATAGCCGTCCGGTTCAGTGGGCCAGTCGCCTGTATCGCTATAGGTAACGATATCGATTGTAGCACCTGCACCGTTTTGCAGTTCAATGGTCTCGCCGCCGTTAACAAGAGCACCGGAAGTCCACTCGTAAACATCGTATCCGTTACCAGTATAGCTGGAAGCAAGGATAGCGATAATAATATACTCGTCAGGCTCAATTGTTGTTCCTGTCGGGAAAGTATAAACAAATCCAGATGTGAAAACAAAGCCGGAAATATCAACCTGATTACCTTCCGCGTTGTACAGCTCAAGATATTCATAATCGCCATCGGCACCAAGTGCGGTCGATGGATTATACATAATCTCAGTGATTATTATATCAGGAGTAGCTGCAACTGTGAAGTTTTCAGAATCATCGCTACCTGTACCGCCACTTTCAGGTTGAATTCCGATAGCATCTAACGTGTAGTTGCCCGGTGTCATACCCGAAACAGTAAGAATCACCAGCATGTGATTCGTGGCATCGCGCACAGCGTTATCCACACTCACACGGGCGTTTATTGTATAACGCCATGTTTCTTCGGCGGTAGTCTGGTCAACCTGTACGTTAAAGAACACTTCTATGCTTGTTTCGCTGAGAACATTGATGGAAGCAATCTCAGGCTGGGTTGGCGCGGATGAGTTAGTTGCTCCCGGTGTGCCGTGATTAACGTAACTCGCCTGCCAGTTATTATAGTCGTCATTATCCATTGCGGGGTCAATCAGTTCTAAGGAAGGCCCACCGCCATCGGGAGATGTAGGCCAGTTCCCCGCGTCATCGTAATTCACATAATCAACAACACTGGCGGAAGCATCCCGCAGTTCAATGTCTTCTCCTCCATTGCTTAAGCCACCAAGTGTCCACTCATAAACCTGATAACCGTTACCTTCATAGTTAGTGGAATCTACTGCAATCACAAGATATTCTCCCGAAGCGATAGAAATGCCAGCAGGAAAAACATAGTCAAAGCCTTGTGTGAAATTAAAACCACTCAAATCAACAGCGGTAACCTCGGCGTTGTAAAGTTCCAGAAACTCCCAGTATATATCATCACCCTGAGAATATGGCGCGTTGTAGTATATTTCGTTGATAACTATATTAGGGGTAGGAGCGGGAGCAGTATAGCTGAAGTCTTCGGAATCTGTAGAGGGTGTACCACCGCCATCCGGTTCTATGTTGGAAGCAGTTAGAGTGTAGTTACCATCGGTAAGATTGGCTACTGTCAAGGTAACAGCATTGGTATTTGTCCAGCCACCACCTATAGTACCGCGAGTAGCATCGGTAATATCAACGCGGGTTGTAATGGCGTAGTTGGTAATTTCTTCGGAAGTTGTTTCGCTTACAGCCTGATTGTAAGTAACTTCTATCGTAGTAGCATCGACAACCGTGACATCGGTGATTTCCACATTAAGCGGCGGTGTTGAAACTGCCGCGCCGGGAGAACCGCCAGCAACGTAGCTTTCCTGCCACGAGGCTTGTAAAGCGTTGTCGAATGCCGGGTCGATAAGCTCAAGGGTTGGACCATTTCCGTCAGCACCCCAGGTTGGCGAATAAACCACAACATCAACCCGGTTGCCGTCAGGGTCGAGTAGTTCTAATTCTTCACCGACATTGGAAAGAGAGCCAGTAGTCCATTGAACAACCTGATAACCATTTCCTGAGTAACTCGCGGCATCTACGGCAACAACAACATATTCACCGGCTGCAATATTCGTTGCTACAGCGAATGTGTGGGTAATTCCGGCAAAAGTGAAGTTATCAAGAGCAATGCCGGAAACACCAGCGTTGTAGATTTCTAAAAATTCGTAGATTGCGTCATCTCCGGCAGGATTATAATCAATTTCGGTAATCACTACGGGATAGTATGTGTAGGAGAAATCTTCATCATCGGAAACAATCGGGTTGCCCGCAAGGTCTTCTACATTCTGTACAGTCAATGTCCAGTTTCCATCGGTAATGGCGTCCGCGGTAAGTACAACAACGGCTGGATTGCCTGTATCCTGTACAGCTCCGAGAATTGAGAATCGTGAGTTCACAACGTAGTTACCAAAGGTCTCCGCGGTTGTCTGCTCAACGCTTTCATCAAAGGTTACTTCCATTTCGGTACCGCTTAGTACTTTTACACTGTAAACTGTTGGAGCAGTATTATCTGCCCCCATTGAATGTTGCCCTAAATCTGAATATGTGTCTTGGGAGTAAACATCCCATTCCGAGGATGGATCATCGGTTCCAAATGAGCCAAGGACAACGATGTTTCCCTGCGTTACAGCAGCTTTTCTAATCAGGGTTCGGTCTTTTGTTCCCTGAGTTGAGCTACCGACAGGCCAGTAATTACCCGGATCGTTATCGGGGTCGCCAAAGACGTCTATTTGTGTCCAGACACCGCTGTCATATTTCTCTAAGGCACGAGCATCATCACCGTTAAACGCGCATGTATTATCGGTTCCATACGAATCAAGTTCATCAACAACACTAACAGGGAAAATGGTATGACCGCTATTGGCAATTACCCAGACATCGCCGGCAGCAAGCATAGTTCCGACAGCCCAGGTATGCTCGTAGGCACCGCCATAAAGCTAGCCACCACCATTCTGTGAACCAACAATGCGGTAATCGCCAAGGTCAACCGCTACAGTGTGTGGGTTGTATATCTCTATGGCTTTGTTGTAGCTACTGCCTTCGATATACTCGGAAAAGAAGAGGTCTTGTCCAATAACTACTTCAAGGATAACTTCAAAAGAAGCATCGGAGTAGTCGAAAACGAGTCCGAAGGTATCCGATACGCGGATGGTGTAGTTCGCGCTGACAGGTGTAGTCCCAACATCCCAATCCCAGAAGCCGTCATCAGCAGTTGCCGCAATGAGAGTTTGGCTGAAACTACCGTTAACATAGAGGTCTATCTTAACATCTCCAACCCAGTTGCTGGTTGTCCAGGTGATTGAGTATGAATTATTCTGTTGCCAGATTTCTCCGCCGTTAGGCTGAATAACTGAAACTGAGGGAGGGGTTCCATCGTTGCCTGTTACCAGAATGTTATCAAGTTCCCAGGCTGTGGAACCATCTGTAGGATTGGAAAGGTACTTGAAAGCAATGTAAACACCTGTGCCATCATACCCCGAAATATCAATACTCCCGGAATTGACAAACGCGAAACTCCCTCCAGACCAGATTGCCAGATTGGTAATATCTGTCCATGTTCCCTGTGTAGTTGGATTACTGGTGCCATCCCAATCTGTGGAAATAAGCAACGCCAGTGGAAGTCCGGTATAGTTGTAGGCGTTATCAAAAGAAAGTGTCTCGTTTGTATAAGCGGTAAAATTCATAGCGGGACTGATAAGCCAGTCTTCGTTGTCCTGAGCTCCACCACTATAACCGCTCATATAAGCACAGTTTGGTGGATTTCCATAAGTACTGGTTCCCCAGCATTGGGCACCGAGTAAATCATAATCGGTAAACACGCCGAGGTCTGTACCGGGAAATGTTTCGTTAACGATATCAACACCGGAGAGTAAGGTTAATGCGCCAATAATAACAAGGAAAAATAAAATGCGGGTCTTCATGTTCTAACTCCTTTTGTTTTTTAGTATTATGTCAATAAATCAATTTATGTTTCAATATAACTTATATGACTCTGTTCAATTTGAGTGTCAACTATTTTCGAGGTGTTATAATAAAAAAAATTCAGGAAAGGTTAAATGTATGAAAATAGGGATGTTAGGGATGCGTAGCGTTAACTGTATGGGAGTCAACGATTAGTGAGATTCCCTGCCCAAAACAAAAATTTCGGATGCAAAATCATTAAGAGCTTTCAGTCACTCGTAGGTTAGCTCATTACTTTTTACGGAGCAAAAACAATATTAATGCGCGTCAAGCCAGTTGGTAGCAACGCCGCACTCAACTTTCAGAGGTACTATATCCCGGAATTCTGCCGGAAGCGCGTTTTCCATCTCGGTAACGATAAGGGATTTTGCTTCATTAACGGCGGATTTATCCACCTCGAACACCAACTCATCGTGTACCTGAATCAGCATCCTGATAGCCGGATTATCTTTTATTCGGATGGAAATGCGTACCATCGCCAGCTTAATTATATCTGCCGCACTCCCTTGTATGGGTGAATTGACAGCAACTCGCTCCGCTCCGCTGGCGAATCGCTGGTTGGACTGCGATAACTGCGGTAGAAACCGCTTCCGTCTGAAGATTGTTTCAACATAGCCGTTTTCGGTGGCGGCGGCTACCTGTTTTTCTAAAAAATCGCGGATAGTAGGGAATTTTTCGAAGTACTGCTCAATAAATTTGGTAGCTTCTTTTCGGGAAATCTCCAGTTCGCGGGATAACCGCACTGCCCCCATGCCGTACATTATTCCAAAATTGATTACCTTAGCCTTGCCGCGCTGGGCTTTAGTAACATCTTCGGGGGCTATATCGAAAATTTGGGCGGCAGTCTCCGTGTGTATATCTTTACCGCTTCGAAAAGCTTCTATTAATTTATCATCTTTAGAGAGTATAGCCATTACGCGAAGCTCTATCTGCGAGTAGTCTGCCGCAAGTATTACAGTATTATCGTCTGGCGCGGTAAATACCCTTCGTATCTCTTTGCCTATCTTCGAGCGGATAGGGATATTCTGAAGATTTGGATTTGCACTGGAAAATCGTCCCGTAGCGGTACCTGTCTGGTTGAATGAAGAGTGTATTCGCCCGGTTTCGGGATCAATCAGCTTGGGTAAGGATATTATGTAGCCGTTGTTCAACTTGCTCAACATCCGGTATTCTATCAACAGTCTTGCTATTGGGACTTTCTCTGCCAACTGCTCCAGAACCGCGTTGTTAGTGGAGAATCCTGTTTTTGTTTTTTTTATCGGCTTGATTCCCATTTCGGTAAAAAGTATTTGTGCTAATTGCTGTGTAGAATTGATGTTGAACCGTTTCCCGGCAGCTTCATATATCTGGTCAGTCAGTTCGTAAAGCCGCAAGCTGACTTTCTCGCCAACTTTACTAAGGGCGTTTTCATCAATATGAACGCCTCGCCGTTCCATATCCGCCAGAACGATAGCGAGCGGATTTTCAACTTCTTCGAATAACGGCTTCAGTCCCATAGATTCCAACCGTTCCTGATAAAGATGATACAACCGGAACGCAATCCATGCGTCCTCCGCGGCGTAAATGGTTGCCTGTGAAACCATTACTTTATCGAAAGTAATAGCTTCTTTCCCTTTACCAATCATATCTTCGATGGGAATCATTTTATAGTTGAATTCTTCCCGTGCTATTATGTCGAGTTTATGGCGCATGTTGGGATTTGTCAGGTAAGAGGCAAGAATAGTATCAAAATAGTTGTTTTGAAC
>JAIOTM010000347.1 GCA_021106755.1 Candidatus Cloacimonadota bacterium
GGTTTTGCTGAGAAAGTTGACAACAATGTGTACAACTCATCTATGATTGTCACGCCTGACGGTAAAATTCGCGTCTATAGAAAAACGCATCTTTTTGACAGCGAAAAATTGCTGTTTGAGCCGGGTAACACAGGATTTTTTGTTGAAAAGGATACTTCCGGCATTTCGCTGGGAATGATGATTTGCTTTGACTGGATATTCCCGGAATCGGCAAGAACTCTCGCTCTTAAAGGCGCGCAGGTGATTTGCCATCCTGTGAACCTTGTTTTACCGTGGTGTCAGGAAGCTATGAAAACCCGTTGTGTTGAAAATCTGGTTTTCGCGATAACAGCCAATCGTACCGGAACAGAGTGTGTAGGCGGTAAGACCCTGACCTTTACTGGTCAAAGCCAGATAACTTCGGCACGGGGAGAGATACTCTATCGGGCGGGAAAAGATACAGAGGAGCTTCATATTCTGGAAATAAACCCGGAAGACGCACTGGAAAAACATGTAACAGATAGAAACCATGTGCTTCAGGACAGACGCGAAGAATTTTATTACAAGAATAGTAAGGAAATAAAAATAAAAAACTAAAAGGAGATTAGAGAGTATGAAACGAGTAATACTACTACTGATGCTTTTTTCCATGGCGATGTTGTTTGCGGGAGTTATTCAGCATAGTGCTGAGATAACTTCGCTGAATTCACGACTGAACGATTCCAGAGAAGATGCCAACTTAGTAATGATGAATCCCGGAGAGCCGATGATGCCCTTTGAGAGTTATCGATTTGTGCTACCTTTCGGAGAGAAAATTACCCATATTGAGGTAATTTACAATGGTCGCCAGCAACTTAGCGGGCGTCATGACATACCCCAGGCACACCAACCAACACCAACAAGTTCGGGTCAGGCTAATAAGAGTGCACGCTCGGCGGCGATTTATCAAAACGATGCTCCTTATCCAACTCAGAACTATGACCTTGTTAACGTGGGACGTCTCGCTGGTGTTGACATTGCCACTCTTAACATTTTCCCGTATCGGTACAAGCCACTGAGTGGAGAGCTTTACTGGTATGATAGTGTTGAAATTGAAATCACAACTACACCGGATGAGACTATAGGTGCTGAACAAAGTGCTATGATAAGTCATCACGAGACCTATCAAAGCAGAATTTCAGCATTAACAGTTAACCCGGAACTGACGCGGAACTATCCTCAAACTTCTACTCCAACCCCATCAAGATATCTGGCGGATCCAACAGATCCCCATACTTTTCTTATCATCACTTCGCAGGAGCATTTTGATGTATTAAATGACTATGCCGACTGGAAAACCCAGCAAGGCATATCTTCCGTAGTTTATACTACCGAAGATATTTACGCTCAAGGATATGCAGGAGATCAACCCGCCCAGATTCGGTCGTTTATTCTGGAAGCCCTGATGTATTGGGCAAGTTCA
The DNA here is from genome assembly GCA_021106755.1 of Candidatus Cloacimonadota bacterium. Lineage (GTDB taxonomy): Bacteria > Cloacimonadota > Cloacimonadia > Cloacimonadales > JAIOQZ01 > JAIOTM01. Next base: position 1,442 of record JAIOTM010000347.1, read on the forward strand.
GCCACTCCGTTAGAATATTGTCTGCTTGCCGGCGATGATGAGATAATCCCTATTCGTTATGCCTGGGCTTATGTTAACGAACTGGGAAGTATTCCTTGTGATATGTACTACGGTTGCCTTGATGGCAACTGGAATGCGAATGGTGACAACATCTATGGTGGTCTTAGCGATAACGTGGACTACTACGCAGAAGTACACATGGGTCGTTTTACATGCGATACTACTGAAGAGTTTGAAAACATCATAAATAAGATTAAATGCTATGTTGAGTATCCTACTGCCACAAATGATAAAATAACGCTTGTTGGTGAGCAGTTGGATGATGAACCAACCTATGGTGCGATGTATAAAGACGAAATTGGTAACAATCCGCAAATGATTCCAACCTGGCTACAGGTGACCAGATTCTATGAGAGAGATGAAACATTCAGCGAGACTGCTTTGATAAACCAGATTAATGATAATCAAGCTGGTATTATGAATCACATGGGACACTGCGATTACAGTTATGTGATGCATCTCAGCAACGGTCAGGTTCAAAGCCTTAGCAACACAGAGTACCCGTTCCTGTATTCGCAAGGGTGTTATGCCATTGCATTTGACGAAGCAAGTAGCGGAGGCGCGGAAGCTACTGGCGAAGTAATGATAAACTCTAAACATGGCTGGATGGGATTTGTAGGAAACACTCGCTATGGTTGGTACGCCCATGGTAGTACCAATGGTGCTTCTCAACAGTTTGACAAACAATTTTTCCTCGCGGTTTTCTTACAGAACTATAAAGAATTGGGGTTCGCGCTGACGTTCTCCAAAGAAGCAAATATCCCTTTGTTCAATGCGCAGAACGGTACTTACCGCTGGACTTTCTTCGAGCTGATTGTTAACGGCGATCCATCCCTGGCTCTTCAAAGTGGAAACGGTACTATGCCGGATATCAGCGTTTTCAATTATACTATCACAGAGCACAACGGCGATGGTGATGGAATTATCAATCCTGGTGAAGAAGTGGCTATTGAACTGACTCTGATTAATAATCCGGGATTTGGTGCCGCTGTTGATATAACTCTGTTTTTGGACGCTGAAGACGAGTATGCCTCTGCATCAGGTGATCCAATCGAACTTGGTAGCCTTGGACAAGGTGATATGGTTGATAACAATGGATTACCATATATCATTCAGTTGAATGATGACTGCCCAATGGGTAATATTAAGATTGGCATTGTTGTTAAAGCTAACGTTGGTTTTAATAACTACTTTGCCAAACGGACTATGCTGGATATTAACTGTAACCTGTATCATGCCGGATTCCCTCTGGAAACAAACACTTCATTCAAATCTTCTCCTCTGTTTATTGATTTGGATGGAGATGGCAAACATGAAGTTGTTAACGCGGATGCGGGTGGAACTATCCACGCAGTAAACTATCTTGGTCAGGATATTGCCGGATTCCCGGTAACAGTAGCTGGTGATGTTCGCTCAAGTATTGCTATGGGTAATATGGATAACGATGATACTTACGAAATAGCTCTGGCGACCTTCGACGGCAATTTAATTGGTATTGACCACGATGGTTCGGAGTTGTTCACGGTTTCTCAGGCAGGTTCATTTGTTAGTACACCATCTCTCGCTGATTTGAATGGGGACGGTCGTAAAGAACTTATTGCCGTTAATATGTTAGGACACGTTCATGTTGTTGATGGTGATGGTAGTTATCTTCCTGGTTTCCCGTTGGTAATCGGTATCACGAATACTGCCGGAGTAGGTGTTGGAGATATTGACGCCGATGACTCGGAAGAGATAATTTATGCAGGTTGGGATGGTAAACTATACATCATTAACGCGGATGCTACATTTACAACCATAGATGCGTCTGGTGTTCTGGGCACAGCCCCACTTATCTTCGAAAATAACACTAAAATCGCGGTTGGCACGACAACTGGCGAATTGCATATCTTATCCAATTTGCGAGATTTAACGACTATACAGTTAGATAGTGCTATTACTAAAAGCGTCATGGCTGCCGATTTTTCTGGAGACCACAGCTATGAATTGGGCTTCGCTACTGTTGGTGGTTACCTATATCTGATGGAAGATGATGGTACACCTCTGAGTGGTTGGCCAATCGACATAGGTGAAGGTATTTCTGGATGCCCCGTGGCAGGTGACCTTAATAACGATGGCTCTCCTGACTTGATAATCGTTGACAATATTGGCTCTGTGCATGCCTTCTCTGTGGATGGAACTTATCTGCCCGATTTTCCTATTACTAATGGAATTCCTACAGAAACATCTCCCGCGATAGGTGATTTTGATAGAAACGGTATGGCAGATATCGCAATTGGAACTACAGTTGGTATATCAGTCTGGGGACTCAAGTATGCTCAGGGTGATTTGAAGTACTGGAGTGTATTCAGAGGTTGTGCTGAAAGAGTAGGAAACACACAGTTTATTGTTGGTGTGGATGATGATGAAACAGCACCTCTTTACAGTACAGG
>JAIOTM010000373.1 GCA_021106755.1 Candidatus Cloacimonadota bacterium
GAAGGAATGTACTCATGGAAAACATACCGAGTTGATCCGAGTTGAGAGTGTAGGATGCCTCGTAATCCTCGTTAGCAACCATGTTTTGCTGATCGAATATCAACTCCACCATGTAGGCTTGCTGGTCATAATATGTGTATGGGTGATTAGATATCATGGTGAAATCGTCTATCAACCTGTCAGAAGTCAGTATAAAGTGAAGCCTTAAACTGCCTAATGCTGAAGTCTGAATCAATGAGTGATCGTTTTTACAGGTGAAGAAGATGTCTCCAAACTCGTAAGGAAGCAGTTCTACGTATGTAAGTTCAACAATTAACGTAGAATTTGTATCGACATTAATTCCACCGGATGGATTGAAATAGAGAGGGATTGTCCCTAAATAATTTTGAAGATTATTATGAACGTTGCCGCCAGGTCCAGGCATAGTTGTATCTGCTGGAACTGGTTCGATTGTTGCCTGATGCCAGATACCGTTCGCGTAGTAGCTTAAAGCCGTAGCACTTGCGGATTCCCTCATAGGGTAGGCATATTTCACAGCGGCATCGTAGTTGTCGAGATTATGGAAATACTGACGGGTAGTAACTATACTAACCTGGTTATCAATGACGACATCCGTTTCGGTTTTGAATAAACGTAAACAATCGTTAATCTCAGCATTGCGAATCGCAACGCCATTTCCATAGATCCCCACTGTTAAAAACAGCACAAGAATACCCAATATAACCCTTTTCATTTTTCCTCCTAAACATAATTCCAATCAGCTAATTGTCAGAATATCACAATGCAATATCTGTTCCAAATTACGAATAAAAGGGATTGTTATTTCATCTACTATTATATTCAGGAGTATTACAGAGAAACAGGAAAAGCAGACAACGCGAAGTTGTATTTATCTTGAATCTTAAAATTCTTCAAAGGTGAAGCTACTGGTGTATTACCGCGGAGAAATAGCCTACAACCTGCGAGTTATCTCCGGTTACTTTGCCGGAGTGAGTGTACATCAGTTCAGTAGAATGAGAATATCCAGTTATTTCGGCAAGAATAAGAGCGGCAATAATTCCGCCAACTCCGCAAGCTTCTATATTACCATGCCGGATATCGCCCCATAGTGCGTCGGAGTCCATCTTTGTAACATGATTTATCAAATGTTTATCCATAGACTCCGCTTGTACAGCACTGTGAAAATGAGACAAGTCGCTACTGATAACAATCGCGGTTTCATCTAAGCTACTCCCAAGGATAGTGTGAATAGTCTGGGCGATATAATGAGCGGTTTCTAAATTCTGGCTTCCGTATAGTATTGGCACTATAGTAACTGATGGATTCAAAATCTGAAGAAACGGCAGTTGCACTTCCAGAGCGTGTTCGGAAGCATGTGCCTGAGGATGAAAATCGAATCCATCATGGGTGAGGAATTCAGCAGTAACTTCTTCATCAACAGCGATTTCGCCGAGAGGAGTACTATACGCCCGGTAGTCTCCCACAGAGCAGGTAAAACCTCCAACCCGGTGGGCAGGGGCGAGAATAAGCACTCGTTTGAATTGTTTCTGGCTAAGAGCTTTGTAGGCATATCCGGCACAGGTACCCGAATAAAAATATCCAGCGTGTGGTGCGATGACAGCCTGAATTGGAGAAAATGACTCGGTTTTAGCTTGAGCAATGAAGTTTTCTACCTGACTTTGAAGCTCTTCCTTATCCTTTGGGTAAAACATCCCGGATACCGCGGACGGACGAACTGTTTTCATATTAACTCCTGAGCTGAATGTATAGATGGCTTTTTATTACGTCAAGAAATAATAGAAGTTTTGCACAATAATTATAGATATTTCTCCTGTAGGTGAAGGTTTTCAGAAAGAAAGCTCTTACTGAAAACAAATTTTCATTGACGGTTAAAAGGCTCTCAATTGTGATTTCAAAAAAGCCAAGGAGATGTTTGTGGATATTAAAGAAATTCTCAAAGAGAGTGGAGCTTTTCTCGAAGGACATTTTCAGCTTACTTCCGGTCGTCACAGCCAGTATTATATTGAAAAGATAAAGGTTATCAACCAGCCCGATAAAGTGGTTCTTCTATGCAAGGCATTCGCGGAAAAATTAAAACATTTCGAAGTTGATTTCATTATCGGACCTGCAATGGGTGGTATTGTGTTAGCGTTTGAAACAGCCCGTCAGTTAGGGAAACCGTTTGTTTTTTCGCAACGCAAAGATGGTGAGATGACAATACGGTCTGGATTCGAAGTAAAAGCTGGTCAGAAAGCAATTATTATCGAAGATATTGTAACAACAGGCGGAAGTGTGCGGGAAGTTCTCGCTGTATTAAAGCAGAAAGGCGTTGAGTCTGTAGCGTTAGGCTTAATTGTAGATAGAACTGGCGGAGAAATTGATTTCGGAATTCCAACTTTTCCACTATTAAGCATGAAAGTAGAGTCCTGGGAACCGGAGGATTGCCCCTTGTGTAGAAAAAGTATCGCGCTAACCCGACCTGGTTCTTCAGACAAAAAATGAAGAAGATAGCTATTACCACTGGTGATCCCGCTGGCATAGGACCAGAACTCGCTACAGCCGTGCTTAGGTTTCATCCTTTCCGGAATGAGTGTGTTTACATAGTTTACGGTCGTGTAACAGCTATCAATAATGCCACGTGGTTACCAATTCCAATAACTTCGCCAGAAGAAGCGGTTGAGTCGGGTAAACTGTACTGGATAGAAATTGACGACCACGATGTAAAACCAGGGAAACCGTGCAGAGAGAGCGGAGCAGTAGCTATCAGCATCCTGAAACGTTGCCGTAACGATTTAATGCAAAAGAAGCTGGATGCTGTAGTAACCTGCCCTGTGTCGAAGCACTATATCAGGATAAGCGAACCTGAGTTTATTGGTCACACCGAGTTTTTCGCGGGGGAAGAGAATTCCTGCCAGCCGTTGATGACTTTCTGGGGTAAACATTTTCATTTAGCACTACTTACAACTCATGTTGCTCTATCCTCTTTGAGTAAAATCCTAACAACCGAATTTGTCCAATCACGGTTACAACAGATATACGCGGAATTCAATAAACTTTTGTCTAAATCCCGCTTTGCAATGTTAGCTGTGAATCCACATGCCGGAGAAAATGGGGCATTTGGTAGCGAAGACGAGATGATTAAATCGGTATTACTGGAACTTAGTGAGAGCGGAGTTTTTATAGATGGACCCTTTCCTGCCGATACATTCTTCTCCCGAAACGCGGAAAATTACGATGTTGTTATTTCCGTTTATCACGATCAGGGATTGATACCTTTCAAACTGCTTCACGCGGATAATGGAGTTAACTGCACTCTGGGACTTCCCTTTATTCGGACTTCAGTTGACCATGGCACCGCGTTTAATCTCGCGGGAAGCGGGAAAGCTTCGCCGGGTAGCTTTATTGAGGCTCTTGATCTGGCAGAGGCGTTGCTCAGACTTCCACCCGCGGAAACTCAGGCAGCCTACAGTGCGTTCGCGAGCTATTACGACCGCTATATGGCACATGTTACTTACGATGAGTGGGTCGCGTTTATTCTGGAATCATATAACCATCGCCAGAAAAAATCACCTGAGAATGTTCTGGAATTAGCCTGTGGAACCTGCAATGTAGCCACGCGGTTAGTAAAAAGGGGTATTCGGGTAACTGCCGCTGATATTGCTCCGGGAATGCTTGCTATAGGTGCTTCCAAACCATTCGCGCCAAAGATTTACAGGGCAGATATGCTGGATGCTATTCCATCCGAAGAGTATGATTTAATTCTGTTGCTATTCGATAGTATCAATTACTTACAAAAAGAGAGCCAGATTGCCGAGTTGCTGGAAAATGTTCATGCTGGTCTTATGAAGCAGGGGCTTTTTGTTTTCGACATTTCCACCTTACGTAATTGTCGGGATAATTTCGATGGTTTTCTTAACATGGAAGATACAAAGGATATGTATTTTACTCATACTTCGGAGCTTACGCCGGATGAGAAATTTCAGCACACGCATTTTACCTTTTTCCGTAAGAAGTTTGGATTGTGGGACAGACAAGGGGAGCATCATGTTCAGCGAGTATATAAATGCGAAGAAATAATTGATGCAATACGGCAGTCTCCACTGAAACTGCTGGGCATCTACAGCATAGGTAAAACAAGTAATCTGATAAAATTTGCCCCTGAAGAATTGGACAAGCAATACGCGCGTCTCTTTTTTGTTACAACTCAATTATGACTCTCTACGATAATGATAGAAAACTGCAAAACAAATACGGCATTATCGCCGGTATTGATGAAGCAGGTCGGGGACCTTTAGCAGGTCCTGTTGTTATCGCGGCAGTTTGCCTTGACCCGCTACATCCAATTGATGGAGTAAACGACTCAAAAAAAATCTCCGAACGCAGTCGGGAGCAGCTATTTCCAGAGATATTACAACACTCTCCGGGTTACTCCATTGTAATTGTACCTCACGATGTAATTGATGAAATCAATATTTTACAGGCTACTCTGTGGGGGATGCGACAGGCGGCAAAATCACTTCTACCTGTTCCCGCCTTGTTTCTAATAGATGGCAATAAAATTCCCACGGAGATGCCGGGCAAATCAGTTGCCGTGGTGAAGGGAGATAGCCACCATGCTTGTATCGCTGCCGCGTCGATTCTGGCAAAAGTTACTCGCGACAGGATTATGCGGGAACTACACGAGGATTATCCTGTCTATAACTTTCTGAAGCATAAAGGGTATCCCACGCCGGAACATCTTTCCGCACTTCGCCGTTATGGTCCATGTCGATTTCACCGTAAGTCTTACGCACCTGTAGCCCAACTTATACTGGATTTATAGTTACTTCTTCTTCAGTTTGAAGCCTTTCTCTAACCAGCCAGCCAGCCCTTTTTTCATAACTTCAACACGCTCAAATCCAGCAGCCTGCATCCATTGCGCGGCTTGGACAGAAATATTATCTTGCTTGCTGTAAAGAATATAACGTTGTTTTTTATCGAAGTGGATTATCTCGTTCTCAAATTCCCTGCCTTCGAATGGCAGGCAGGTGGACATCGGTATTTGACCGGATTCCCACTCCGCGAATGACCGGAGATCAATCAGTATAATATCCTTTGACCGCTCTACATCCATAGTGAGTTTGTAAACGCTGGTCGGGGCAATAAAACGGACTTCCTTTTTCTGCATTTCCGTTTTTTTATCGGGACCCGACTCGGTTTTATAGCCCATTGATTTCCAATCTTCAACTCCGCCTTCAAGAATATACAGGTGACGTATTCTAAGGCTTCCCATTTTGATAGCTATCGCTTCAATATTGCCAATTTCGCCATATAGAATGTACCTGTGTCTGGGATTGAGTCCGGTTAAAAGCTTTTTGAATGATTCGCTGTCCACATCAATGTTAGTAGCGTTACTGATATGCTCTTTTTCGTAGAGCTTTGACGGGCTTAAATCAATTACCTCTGTATGCAGTTCCTTATCTTTAATCAGTTTTATCGCCTCCCGTGGCCCGATGAAGCTGTAAGCATCAGGTTTCTGAGGTTTGGGACGCGGTCGGGCAATAACCTTACCGGAAATCTTGAGACTGATTTCATCAGTGGATACGTTTGTTTTTGCGGTAATTCTTTTGTTGATTCTGCCCGGACGGTTTTTCGGATCGAATTCGACCCGTACATATCCCTTTTCTCCGGGCTGGATTAACCCAGTTGACCAACTGGGAGTTGTTCAGCCGCAACCGGCTTTTACATCAAGGATTTTGAGCGGCTTATCCCCCTTATTCGAGAAGATGAAGTCGTGGTGAACTTTACCGTCAACTTCCTTGATTTCGCCGAAGTTGTGTTCTGTTTTATCGAACTGTATAACAGGTTGTGCAACTAAAGTGGCAACCGTTAACAAAAGCAACACAAGCATTGTGTTTCTCACGTTTCCTCCTTTATACTTTATAATTCAAAACGATATACATTTCCAATTCTGTCAAACGCCGCGAAACCTGAAGTCTCAAGCAACGCGAAATCTGATGATGATGCTGTGAAAAATATCAATCGCCTGATATCCTGTAAAGCAAAATC
>JAIOTM010000139.1 GCA_021106755.1 Candidatus Cloacimonadota bacterium
AAATCTTTGCTGATTCGATAGAGATTAGCTCAGGAAATGCAAAAACGTTGGCAAAGGTCATCCAAAATGAAAAAAATGGGGGTATCCTTGTTTCAGACACAGTTAAGTTGACACTCCCAAAAAAAGAATGTCGTTGGAACATATTTTGCTTTATATTATGTATGATGACATAATTGTATCTGTTTTAAGATAATAACTGAGAGAGAGGAGTTTAGAATGAGGAACGTAGCACTGTCAATCATATTCCTGTTAGTTGGTATTTCATTGTTTGCAGTGAATCTGGAGCAGGAATTCACCTTTGAGAAACCCGAGATTAGTACGAAAAATGGGTATTCGTATATTGAAATGGACAATGCCGGTTTTAACGGTGATGCCGGACAACCCCGACTTCCAACAGTACCAGTTTCGTTTTTACTGCCTTGGGGCGAAGAGATAGACCATGTTGTTCTGACTACTGGCGATAGTGAGTATATTGCTCTTGATAAAACTGTTTACCCTATTCAACAGCAATATCCTTTAAGCAAAATGGCGGAACTGCAACCAGCGTTTACACAGCCTGATAACGCTATATATTCTTCAAATCAATTTCCGACTCAAAAATACTCCAATGTAAAGAGTGGTATTTTACGCGGACATACAATTGTCAGTTTACTGATTTATCCTGTAAGCTTGTATCCGAAACAAAATCTTCTGGAGTATTATCCTGAGATGAAAGTCGAAATTGTTACTAAGCCTGCAACCGAAACGCCCAATCCTGCATTTATCCGCAATGACGCCAAAACGATGAGCATGCTCGCGGAAACAGTTGTCAATCCTGATATGGCTACTTCGTATCCAGCACAAACCTACAATCGCGACCGCGAAGTTTACGATTACCTGATAATCACCGATGCTATGTTTGTGGGAGATTTGCAACCGCTAGTTGACTACAAAACCTCACTGGGCTGGTTGATAGAAACAATAACTATAGCAGAAATTACCGCTCAGTACACCGGAAACGATCTTCAGGAACAAATCCGTAACTGCATTATAGATCAATATTCCAACAATGGAATATCTTATGTACTACTGGTTGGTGATGTCGAGTTTCTCCCTCACCGTGGTATGTATGTTCATACGGGGTACAACAGTGACAGCGATATCCCTTGTGATGATTACTACTACTGCCTTGATGGAAACTGGAACACAAACGGCAACAACCGCTGGGGTGAGTTCAACGAAGCTGACTTCTATCACGAGGTGTTTGGCGGCAGAATGTCTGTTGATTCGGCACCAGAAATTCAGAACTTTATTAATAAAACAATTTTGTACCAGCAACAGCCCATAGAAGCCGATTTATTGAACAACCTTCTCGTTGGCGAAGATCTTGGTTGGCAAAGTTGTGGTATGGACTATATGGAAGAAGTGCGCCTCGGCTCTAACAACAATGGATACAGTACAGCCGCTATTCCGGCACATATCAACACTCAAACGCTTTATGATGCTCAGGGAACATGGTCAACAAGTCAATTGTTCTCCCTTATGAATAGCGGAATGAATCTGATTGGTCATCTGGGGCATTGTAACGTTAATTACAACATGAAATTCTATAATTCGGATGTAAACTCAAGCAATATCCAGAACGATGGTCTCCTGCACAACTTCTATATCATATACACTCAGGGATGCTATTGTAACTCATTTGATAACCGCGAAAGTGATGGTACATACACCAGCTATGACGCAATTGCTGAGAAATGGACTACTCACATTAATGGTCCGGTTTGTTATGTAGGTAACACCCGATATGGCTGGGGGGATGGTTACGGAACAGACGGTGCTTCTCAGCGTCTTCACAGACAATTCTACGATGCTCTTTATGGTGAGGATATAAGCATTATTTCGGAAGTGCAGACTGACAGCAAGTCCGATTGCGTTCCTTACCTCAGTAGTGGTACTGTAATGCTTTGGGCATGGTACCAGTGTACTCTGATGGGAGAACCTACTCTTGATGTCTGGACTAACACACCACCACAGGTAATTTTATACATACCAGATGTATTACCTATTGGAATTGGAACAATTCAGGTTGCTGTAAGTCCGGGAACAGAAGACCCTGAGAATCTTATGGTCTCAGCTTCACACAACGGAGTACTATTGGCACGGAGCTTTACCGACGCAACTGGAATGGTTGATTTGAATTTTACTCCAGATTACGCCATGACCGGGCACATTGATATCTATGTCAGCGGTCATAACATCCTTGATACACATGACACAATCGACCTGATTAATCCCGATGAAGCTTATATCGTGATGAATCAGGTAGAATACAGCGATAATAACGACCAGCAGCTTTCCTGGAACGAAACTATCAATATGAGTGTTTCTGTTTACAATGTTGGAAATGTTGCCTCAACGAATCTGACTGGTGTTCTTTCCACAGATTGCCCTTATATTACTATCACACAAGATAATGTTGTCTATAATGCTGTGGCACCGCAAAGTCAGGGTGTATCTCAGTCCGCTTTTGAGTTGATAACAGCTCTTCAGATTCCTGTGTCAACTGTAGCCGATTTCATTATAGACTTATCGGATGGCACAGAGACCTGGCAGTACGAGTTCAGCGAAGAGATAGTGGTTCCCAACTTAATACTTCAGCATGTCATATTTGTCGAAGACTCCGGCAACGGAAACAACATCCCTGACGCGAACGAAACCTTCCATCCCGACATCACTTTCATCAACGAATCCGGCGTAACTCTCGAAAATCTTCAAATCCGCCTGTATTCGGATTATCCAGACATATCGATTACACCGGAAACATTGACTCTCAACCAGGTAGCGGCAGACGCGGAAATAGACCTTAGCTCCCTGCAAATCCAATTTGGAGCACAGGTAACGCCCTTATCCACAATTGTCTATTATCTGGAAATAGAATGTGAGCGGGATTATGTGATAAACACAATGTACAATCAGTCTGTTCCCCTGATGCAGCAACATTTCGAAACCCAACCTGCCGAGTGGACACACTACATGCTGGGTACAGGTTGGATAGACCAGTGGCACTATTCTCAGCAGGAAAACCACACGCCCACTGGTCTCACATCATGGAAAAGCGGTGACTTAGGCTGGGAAGATTACAACGATAACTGCTGGGGAGCACTCGAATCTCCTCCGGTTACTATTCCAACCAATGGCAGACTTACATTCTGGCATAAGATTGACGCGGAGAACAGCACCGCGAATCAGTATCTGGCGTTCGACGGTGGTTATGTGGAAATCTCGACTGATGGAACAAACTGGATAACAATTCAACCTTTTGGGGGGTATCCATACACCTGCACTCATGGTTCCAGCAATCCTATTCCGGTTGGACAATC
>JAIOTM010000239.1 GCA_021106755.1 Candidatus Cloacimonadota bacterium
ATGGCATTGCCGCGACGGCGGGAAAGGTTGAGGCGGTGATAGCGGGATACGGTTGTTGACAGTGGGCGAGTCGCTACATCTGATAAGAAACGTATCTCTTCACGACTCAATCCTTTACTGGGTGGCTCTGGATTAGAATCATAAGATAGCAAAGACTTATTCTTTTTATCTTCTGATTCCTTGGGGGATGGTGGGTGGGTATTATTTTCTATATTGTTATTATTCTGTTTCTTTTCTTTATTATTATCTGCGGCTGAAATAGGTGAAATCACTGCCGAAGAAGCTTGTATAGAGCTATTCAGGCTGGTATCAGTGTAATTACTGCCCCATTTGGCTTTAACTGCCTTATCTGTTACAGAGCCTTCTCTGACCGGACAAAGGCGGATTTTAACAAGGAATGGCTCAGGATATTCATCAGCTAATCGAACGACAGCGGTGCCAACAGGTAAAGTATTCAAAGACTGCTTTTGCTCATCTGTGAGGTTCATTGCACCTGATATTTCCTGTACATCGGAGCGAAGCTTTTGGCTCAATGCGATTGTCGCATAAGAATTGGCAAAAGCTACCTTACTCAAAAGCGATGCGGATTGATCAACAAAGATATAGCCTAAACCATACTGCCTTACCATCCTGATTGAAGTCTCTAATACGGACTCCTTTGATTCCGATGACTTCTTCAATAACAGGTTATGGGCTTCTTCAAGAATGATTACATTACTGATCTTGTCCTGCGGGCCCTGTGCGAGACGATACCGGTACAGGTATAATGTCAGGGACTCGGAGAACATAACTCTGTCTGATGAACTCGATAATCCGTCCATCTCAAGAACCGCGTTGCAATTGAGAAGTTCTGCAACATGACTATTGCCCTGGGTATTGAGAACCGCTCCAAACTCGCCGTATGTCATTGCTAATAGGATTCTCTCTGCCGATGCCTGCCACATCGCAGCTCTGCCTTTGAGCTTGACGGTTTTTAGCCAGACGAGTAGTTCGTGAATCGTTGGCCAGTGTCTCTGTGTTTTATCAAATACACCAGCCTTGCGGTATAAATGGTCCAAACCTGCGACTAATAGGCTGATAACCCCCTCACCCCCCAGGTAGCTCCCGGCTATCACATCCACTATAAGCTTGATCCAGATATGAGGCTCACAGCCAGCTGGCGGTATCAAGGGATTGAACCGCAACGGCGAAACATTCCTGCCAACCGTATAAACATGAAGATCAGGATACAGCGTCATCAAATCCCGATACCCTCTTTTCCAATCCAGGGCAAGCACCTTGATGCCCCGTGACATAATACCCTGCATAAGCATGAAGGTAAGATTAGTTTTTCCTGATCCGCTCCTGCCGGCCACAAGAATATGTTCCTTGAGACGCTGGCTCTTAAAGCAAAACGGGTACAGCTTCTCGGTCGCATAGGAAATAGATCCAAGCTCAATATCGCCAGCTGTGGCAAACTTCTTTGGCGGTGGCGGAAAAGGAGAGCGGTCAAGCTCATAGCCTGTACCAAGATGTTTAGCTGCTAACAATTCCAGTGTCTGCTCTATATCGGCCTTGCCGCTTTGGTCGGATTCGGATAAATACGCTTTCCACAATCTGTCTATCTTTTTACCCATAACAGGCTTCAATTTCCGGCACAACTCCTGAACTCGCTGCATCAAAGTCTATCACCTTTTGAATCATCTTCAAGAATGGAAACCTTCCTGTAGGAAGAGAGGTAATTCTGTGACTGCTCAGGCAGCAGTAATTTTAGTTTTGAGACATCAGACCAGAGCCTACTGCGTTCATCCCGCTGCTGCTCATAAAACTCCCTCAGGCTCTTGCTGAGACTGTATGCTTCACGACTGTTCATGCTAACCCCGCCACGGTCAGCCTCAACAGCAAAAATCGAGTTCATTGCATAACATTTGCCCAATTCTATCTGGTAGATGTTTTTTTCGTATATATCGTATCTGCCCCTGATCTGACTGATCACATCATCAAGGCCAAGCTTTGAAGTGTGTTTCTTATCGGTGATAATTGCAGTCTCAAGCTCGGATTTTGGAATGGTGAAATATCCCTTTTGTATAATATCTTCAACCGTTGGTTGCCTTGGCCAGCTTGTTTTAGGCACTATATCAGAAGTGAAGTCATAACCGCTGATTTTGGAAAAATCTTGAGATTCAGAGCCTGTGTGTGGGATCTCATATGAAAGAAATTTACCTGACTGATAGAAATACGGCCTGTAGCCGGAATCGAAAACCGGCCCGTTTGAAATGTCTGGATTATTCATTTTACCACCTGAAAAATTATTCCTTTTCGGTAGTAAATACATACGCATATATAAATCTTTCTATTTGTGTAGTTACCCTTCAGTACTCAACGAACGATATGCCAAATTGGGAAAAATTTATAAACTCAACTCAGTATCCCATCACGCAGGTGATCCATTTATGAACAAACTAAAAAGGCTGACATTGCAAGTAATAGGTCAAAACGCTACGATGAAAGCAGCGATCCTGTCCAGAAGATATTCACAAACAAAAGCTGGGGGAAAAGAGATTATTCAAGCCGTAATCAGTCTTGAGAGATGTCATATATTGGAAATGCTCACAGCAACGTTGTCAAAGTCAACCATATCGATCTCTACAAAATGTGCCTCGTAATTCGATTTGACAGTTCTGTATTATAGAAATCCTTGACTTCAATCAGATTTATTCGCCGATGGTGTTATTTTCACAACTTGCCCGAATTTCTCTTACAACCTTCTTGAGTTGTTTTCTCCTTGGCATCCACTCATCGACCATTTCAATCACTTTCGGCTTTACTTTTCTCGACCACAAGCCCGTCGGGTCTTTTTTATCCCCATCGATCCGTCTCTCTAAAAGAATCAGTTCCCTTTCCCCAAATAGTTTTGATTGTCGCATTTTCGTCGAAAGATTTATGCCTCTCTTACCTATAAGCAAGGCACATATATAAATGTTTCGTTCATCTTTCACATCGTGAACCACCTTTGTTGTTGATGGGTTACATAAATTGGCTGAACCGCCTCAGAGCCAGTCAGGTACTTCTCTGCCCAACGCTCTTAAAACGCTACGACAAGTAAATTTGTATTTTTTACCATTACCAGACTGTGCTATGATACGATACTTACTGCTCTTTGGATTGAAACCACAGATAGTATATGACTGTCCCTGAACGGTAACTTTCTTGCCAAGGTCATCGGTTTCAAAACCAAAGAATTTCGCATTGCTTCTAAATGAGTCCATTTCTTCAGTTATCGGCTTGCCTTCGGGGTCTAACACAGCAACTTTTAGTTGGAATCTACAGTTGCCGGTGCGGAAAGTGCAATTACCTAAATCAATCATTACACCCAACTCCTCTGCTAACGGGCTGACCGCAGTTTTTACGCGTTCTCTAATGTACTTAACCGTCGGCTTATCTAATTTTGTGATTTTAGTTTCCATTTTTATCAACCCCCGTGCCTCTGAATCAGGCACTGCTTTGTTTTTGTGCTTGTGAAATTATCTTGAAAATGTACGGCTACTTATACCCTGACCTTCAAAGCCGCCACAATCGAAACGCTCTACTTACCGCATAACGGCTCAATCCTATTAAAACACTGCATACATCGAAGTGTCTCGTTCTCAAAGGCCATTGAGACAATAGCACTCATCCCACAACTGGTACACGAAACAACACCAGTTTGTATGCACATTTGCTGCCCCTTCTCGCTACCAAACCTAACAGAATTACTAAAGTCCTTAACGTCTCTGAATTCTCTCAACCTCAAGTCGGCGAAATACATTGTTCCCCCACATCCTACTATGGGTAAGACCCTTGGGCCTGTAACGACTTTTTGTTTGTTTTTTTCCATTTTTTCACCTTCGGCGGAACCGCTCTATGGCGGTTCTTGCCTATTTGAACATTTCCGGTGCTATCTCCTCCAAGGTCTTCGGTTGCCAGTGCAAATCTCTTTCAATCGGAAGCCCCATAGGGCCTCTGACCTCTTCAAGTTCTTTAAGGCTAACGTAACCCAGTTCATTAAACTGACCTTCCACAAGACCGAAGAAATGGAAATCAACTTCGTTTCCATTCTTATCCTTAATTGGGCCGCCTTCCGTAATCCACCATGTGAAGCCGGAATCGGGAGTGAACAGCTTTAGATAAGCAATTGCCTTACCGCCTTTGCCGTCCTGGGCATAAAGTGGCGGCAGTTTCTTGCGGATTTCCTGCGTAAGCAACTTCATCCCGCGTATTTTGTTATTGGTCTTAATAACTGTTTTGCTGTCGATACAAATCGCATTTTCTTCCGGTATCTTCATTGCGTGTGCAATCTTTCCCAGAAACTCGGTCATATTTTGGTTCTGCTGCTTTCTGGAGATAGGTTCAGAATCATGCACCGATATTGGCATAGTGAGTAATTCGACCTGGTTTTGCTCAAGTTCAATTACAACTCGACCGTTTTCGTTCGAGTACCATTCCAGATAGCACTGGCCAGATACATAATCCTCCGGTGGTAAGCCGGCTGTCATATCACCAACCTTGCCAATCTGCCACCGGCAGAAGTCCTCCATATATTTTTCTGCTTCTTCGTTGTTATTAACTGCACCACACCTGAAACGAATCTTTGCCCCGCGTATATCTCTGTGAAAGTTGCCTTCTAAATCAAAGATTACCTTTTCTTTCATTCCGGCAAACCTCATCCAACCCGTAACCTTATTCAGGGTGCTATTGTCAAGCACTCCGTCAATTAAAAATCTTGTTGGTCTCCAAGCCATTTTTAATCACCTCCCTGAAGAGCTTTATAATGTTTTAGTTTGTCCATAGCCAACTCAGTGTCAACCATTGCCGCCAGTTCTTCTTTAATAATATACTGCTCTGCCTGTGTTAAACATTCATTCAGCCCAAACCAAACTAAAAGGTCATCTGGGGACAGTACTTGACCAAACTGGTCTGTGGGCAGACTTCCTTGTTCACGAATAGAATCAACGATGTTTCTTTTTTTGTATATATTCATTTTAGTTCCTCCGATTGAACCTTTCTCAGTGGGGTTCTTACCTATAGGTAAGACGTACTTATATATAAATGTTTCGTTTTTCGTACCTTCTGGTAAGTATATTTTGGAGTATATAGATTGATGCCGCCGCCCCTCCCAGCAGGGGTTTTAGGGGATGTCAGTACCCTAATAATAACTCCTTGTTACCACAGCCATGTAGTACACCTATGTATTTACTGTTCAGTCGTAGCTGGTAGTATTAACTGGTAGAATTAACTGATTAGTAATAACAGGGACATCATGACCAATAAGTAATAACAAATATCTGTAACTGAGTAGTAGTCGCTCTGTGTTTTCACTGATTAGTGGTAATGGGGAGGTATGACTTCTCGGTAGTACAAACAAATATAATCCCTTAACAGTGGCAGTGGACGTGTGCAACCAAGCAATAGTAACAAAACAACACCAACCAGACACTACGGTAAATCTTTAGGCCTTGGCCGGTCCCCGAAGGGGAAAAGATTTACCGTAGTGTCTGGTCCCAGCGCCGAGTTAAACAATCCAAATATCATAGTGTCTTAGGTGCTAAAAATAGTAATTACTAATAATAGTTGATTAAATCGACAATTCACAACTTCTTGATATAACAATCGTTAAAGGTGTTTTTGGCGTATTTTGGCACTTAATTAATCGATAGTTCAGCCCTTCCAGACATCGGTCAAATCGACGATTCAGGCGAATAAATCGACAGTTCGGCTATGATTAAATCGACAGTTAAGTGAATTAATCGACAATTCGCAGGAATAAATCGACAGTTCACAAAAGCATTTCGGAGCCGCCACCGCCGGTAGTAATTTTCCGATGGAAAGGACGGTTATAAATAATAAAGGTATATATCTTTATTATTTTCAATACTGAAGGATATCATAGCGATTTGGATTACCTATGTTTCTCGAACACATTTCTCAAAGTTCCATCGGAAAACCACTCCCTGTGGCCTTACTTTCAGAATCGCAAGTTTTATATACTTGTTCTTCCAGTGGAGACATGTGCAGGTAAAATTCCGATGGAACCTACAAAAGTCCGTAACAAAATTGTCAGCCAGATCCAGCACATGCTGGATCATACGGTAATTAAAAACCGCCGCTTTCTTGACGATGAGCAACTCATAAAAGCCGAACAATTAGCAGTCCTTGATGAAATTTTTAACGCCAATGTACGTAATGCCGAAATCCACGAACTCAGTTCTCATTTTGCCCCTGTACTGCGTAACGATCACCCGGTTCATTTGGCGATCTGGTGCAAAACCGGAACCGGCAAAACCCTGACAATGAGCTACTTCCTGAATCTACTGACAGAGATGTGCTCTAAGAAAAAAGTCCCCATGCGATATGAACATCTTGATCTTTCAACACCAAGGCCGTGTTTTCGTGCCTTAAACGATCTTGCCTGCCTTCTTAA